>JAFAQG010000417.1 GCA_019246575.1 Acidobacteriaceae bacterium | reverse complement strand
GTTGCCTGCTGATACTTCACTCCGCTTGGGTATCCTTGATTTACTCCGGGCATGAGCATGAACAGCGTGCGTGGATTTCCATACGGAGTTGGCAGCTCTTCCGCGTTGCGACGATCCACTACATTGCCGGAGTTTGCAGTTTCGGTTTCGAGTAGTGGGGTTGTGGCCGATACAACCGTTTTCTCGGTGACAGTTCCAACTTCGAGAGTGATGTCGAGCGGGACGCGGTCGCCGGAACGAACCTCAACGTCGTCTCGCTGGAACGCCTTGAACCCGGACATCTCCACGGACACACGGTAACTGCTCGGGACAAGAAAGAGCAGTTCGTAATTGCCTTGCTCGTTGGTTTGCGTTTGTATGGCTACGTTGGTTGTCTCATTCGTTGCTTTTACAATTGCGTTAGGGATCACAGCGCCGCTGCTATCCAGGACTTTCCCCACGATGTCGCCACGAGATTCCTGACCGATGACGGGCGAAGCCAGAAGGGCGCATAGAACCGCAGCAACTGCCAGAGAGCATCGGTAATGCATAGAGACTTCCTTTCGGTGTTAAGAATCGTGCCCTGATTGTGAGAATCTTATGTGTCGCGGCTGTTGTTTGTCCATTAGAAAAGTTAGACAGTAGACGTCAGGATTACTGACAATGCCTTTCGCGGCTGTCGACATGTTGCCACGCCGCGATGCAGTGTTGCAGGAATTCGATACTCGCAACCGGGAACAATTATCAGCCTTGTAACGTCGTGCCACCTTGAATGAGAGCCTCGGCCGTCCATGCGAGCATCCAGAACATGTTCTCCAATGGCTTTTTTGAAGTGGTACTGCACGCGGATATAGCCGTCCGGAGGCAAGGTATCGCGTCCAGTGTTCTCGACAAGCCATTGCCACGCGGAGTTCACTTTCGGTTTATATTTCGCATCGACGTCTGCCGGTATAACCTGGGCGGAACGAAGCTCCAGGTACAGCAGAATTGCTGCAGCCGTCATCCCAACCCATTTGTCGTCGCGACCAAACATACCGAGACTGCCGTCCTCGAATTGACAGGTCACCACACGCCGTCCGATGATTGACGTGGTCTTATTTCAGCAGCTGTTCGAGCCCCAGGTTTTGAGGTTTGCTCTGGAAGTGAAATCGGGAAAGAAAATTGTGGGCTCAGTTGCGCCGAACCCGAATGTCGACCCGACAACGGGGTTGGTCACGTTGGAGTCAGGCACGGCCATTAAGATTCCACTTCGGATGGAGGACAGCTTCGAAGGTGAGTTTACAGTTGCTGCGGTCGATCCGGTCACGGGTATAACATTCGGAAATCCGCTGGTGCTCCGAACAGACTACGTGGATTAGAAAACAGATGATGGATGCTCTAGACGCCAAGCTGAACGATATCTTTGCCGGCCGCGTAGTCCGCAAAGACCTGGTCCAACAAGTTAAGAAGGGCACCAATGTGCCAACATTCGTTCTCGAATTTTTGTTGGCGAAGTATTGCGCCAGTAATGATCCCGACGAGATCAAGGCCGGAATTGAGGCTGTCTTCGATTACCTAAACAGCCACTACGTGCGTGCGCCCGGACGAAAGTAATAAGGCCCAGTCCACTGTCCAGCAGAAGGGCACACACAAGTTTGTAGATAAGGTGCATGTCCGTCACGCGTCAAAGCACCACTGGAAGGCCTTAACGCACTTCTCTTCGATATCCTCGCGAGTGCGCGAATCGACGTGAGGCCGGAGCCGCAGCAGATAATGCGCGTCGATATACGCGCTCCAGCCCCAGCCGACTTCGTTAAATTTTTGTCCTTCGAAGTGCTCGGCGCCGCTTCCCGGCCATGGCCCCACCAGCCATACGCCCAATTTCGAAGACCACCCGCCGGCTCCAGAGCCCTCTTCCCACTCTGTCAGGAAGAAGCACGCGAGCCCGATCGCATCATCGAGTGCGGGCTTGTACTGCGAGATTTCATAGAACCCGATTAAGCCCTCTCCGACCTCGCCGAGGTCGCAGGAAAACTGTGCATCCTGGCCTGAATTACGGCCCCATGGATAGCCAACGCCAAAGTAGCTGTCCGGCCGTCTGTGGCGCTGCAACCAGCGGTAAATGGCGTAGGCTTTCAGATCGTAGGCATCCTCTTTCGGATTTGCAAGCCGGAAATATTCAAAGGGCGGAGACAGCGCTTTTCCATACATCCATGCGGAGGAGAGCAGCGTGCGTTCCTTGCCGTCGAGCGTTGTCGTGTTTCGATAGGGCGTTACCGGATCATGAATGCAGTTCATCAAATACGTCGCGTACCGGTCGGCAGCGGACTTGTAAGCCTCGACGCCGGTTTCACGATGCAGGAGATAAAGCGCTCGCGAAACGGGACCACACGGATGCAGGTGATAAGCGTTAAACGGCCCGGGAGTACGGTATGGGCACTTGACCAGATCCGTCCCGCCATACGAACTTTGCCATAGGACGAATTTGTCACCCAATTCAGCAGCGTTGCGCAGGAACGGCTGCGCAGAACTGCCTGGACGCTGTCTCGGCAAACGGGAGCCGGATGGAGTCTGCCGCAGGAACGCAGAAGCGGCGGGTAGCCCACCGCCCATGCGAAGCAGGTCCCGGCGTCCAAGCGCGGTCCATTCCTGATCTTGCGTAGTTTCGTCCATGGCTCTTCGTCCATGCTGTTAAAACCCGGCTGTCACGTCCATTAGAATGCTGAGACAGGAGTTGTCGAATTTAGAGACAATAGCGGTCTGAGACGAATAATGGACTTGCGTCAACTCGAAATGTTGGTTGCCGTAGTGGATAACGGTAGCTACAAGAAAGCTGGAGAAGCGCTACATGTTTCGCACTCGGCGATTCACCGTCAGATCCGGATTCTCGAGCAGGAGCTAGGAGATCGATTACTGGTGCGCAAGGGGAAGTCTGCGTGCATTACAGAGAGCGGTGCGGCGCTAGTTACAGTTGCCAGGCGAGTGCAGCAGGACATAGCGAATTTCCAGCAGCAGATCAGGAAGGTCAACCGGCTGGAAACAGGCCACCTTCGTATCGGAACGGGAACGAGTGTGCTGACGTTTTTTCTTCCGCCCGTGCTGCAGCGGTTTCGAAGCGAATATCCGGGCGTCGAAGTGCGCATAACCACCGGCACAGGCGATCAGGTGGTGCGCGATATTCAGAACGGGAAGCTGGATGTCGGTGTCGTGTACGCGCCACGAGATATGCCGCCCGGAGAAGCCGTCCCGCAGTATGAGCTGCTTTATCCCGAGGAGTTCGTGCTGGCGGTGGGTCACCGACACCCGCTCGGCGCGCGTCGGTTCTTCTCACTACAAGAAGCGGTGAAGTTCCCTTTCATTCTGTACCCGAAACCGAGTCATGTCCGGCGTCTGTTCGATCGAGTTCTCGAGACCGAAGGGTTGAGGCCACAAGTCATCATGGAGGTAGAAAACGAGGAGGCGATGGAAAAACTGATCGCCGTTAACATCGGAATCGCTTTACTCTCCAAGAGCCGCGCAGTAAGTGACAGAGTGAGGCAGGTTCGACTGCGGGATTTGCGGTTCTACTGCGACGTTGGCCTGGTTTATCCGACTTCGGAGTACGTTCCCGCGGCGGTCTCGGAGTTCGCTCGTATGTGCCGGGCCGCGGTTCCCTGCAGTAAGCAGCGGCAGTCGAAGTACATCACTGCCCTGCGGTACTGAGCAGCACCATACCGATAATCTGCAATGCGATACCCGCAAGCATGATCCACACAGGCCACCCGCGAACACCGTCCCATTCGCCTGTGTACCATCCCCAGAAATTGTTGCCGAGAATGAGCGCCGACATGTAGATCGGCCAGCCTAGCACTGGACCGAGTGGTCCCAGGCGGCCAGCCGCCGCTCCGTACAGGATGGTTGACGCCATAAAGAAGATCGCCATGAGAGCGCAAAGGAGAGCGTTCCTAACGCTTCGAGGAGAGCGATATTCGGACCAGGTGCCGTTTCGGCTTAACTTGACAAAGCAGAGCGCAATACTGGGAAGCGATCCCATACTGACGCATAAAGCCCACACCGCATTTGCGGCATTGAACCGGCTCGCGCCGGCATCGAGAGCCGTCCGCGTGATGGGTCCACCGAACGTAAGCGCCACATTCAGCAGGGGAGAAAACACTCCCGACAGAAAGCAGAGGAACATGCCGTGCAGAAAGCGGCGCCCGTGCGCCTCGATGCGGCGTCCTGCGGCACGCTCGCGCAGACCTCCAGCGCGCGCGCATAAGACCACACCCACCGTCATGACCGCATCTGCTGCGACAATTTGAACGCCTTTCGGAGTGAGAATCGTCGGCGGGCCAAGCACGAGCAACGGAATGATCGAGCCCAGCGCAACAGAACTGCCAAGGATAATTCCAGAACTCAGCGATAAACCAACTATGTCGAGACCGAGTCCATACAGAACAACGCCGGCGCCCCAAGCGAAGCCGAACAATGCGGTGAGGAGCAGTGTTCTAGGCGCTTGCGGCGCATAAACGGACTTGAGGTGAGGAACCGTCAACGCGGCACTCAACAACGGAAAAGAGAAATAAGCGAGCAATGAATAAACGAGCCAGGTGTTTTCCCATTTCCAGGCGTGAACGTACTTCACGGGCATGAGAGTGGACGATCCCACCGCACCGCCCGCAACAGTGATGGCAATGCCGGCTGCGGGACTGTCCATTTCAGAATTCGGTGATCAAAATGTCGCGATAGACTGCGGCGCACTTGACAACTTCGTCGAGCGGCACGCGTTCGTCAACCGCGTGAGCGAATTCGATGCTTCCTGGTCCAAGCACTACGGCCGGCCCTCTGTCCGCGACCCAGGCCGCGTCGGTGCCGTACGGTGCCCCGGCGAACTCCATCTCTGACATGCCTGTCGCCGAACGGCAGATGCGTAGAACAGCCTGATTGAATGGATGTTCGCGTGGGCTGTTGAGAGGAGGAGTGACGAGTTGAGCCTCTCTATGAGTCAACTGAAGATCGGTATTTGCGAGCCGGTCAATTAATGTTTGCCGGGCCGCCGCTGGGTCCATTCCGGGGACCACACGAAAATCAACGGAAAACGTGCACTCGTCCGGCACTGCGTTCCGGGTTCGTCCGCCGTGAATCATGGTGACAGTTATGGTGGGCGGCTTCGTAAGCGGGTTGAGAAAATTGCCGCGCAAGTGTTCCTCATGCTGACCGATCAGAGATATCGCCCTGACAGCGCCAGCGATCGCATTGCTTCCCAGTTCCGGGCGCGCCGTATGTGCGCTGCGGCCGTGCACTGTGATGTCCCACCGCACCGTTCCCTTGTGTTGGAGGATCGGCGACAGCCCCGTCGGTTCTCCGACGATCGCACGGCCAATCGGGTAATCCAGACCGGCAAAAAATTTTATTCCGGTCTGGGCATACTCTTCGTCGCCAGCGGCAAGAAGTGCGACAGGGTGGGGAGGTACGGTTCCGCTCTCTAGCAGATCCAGAACAGCGAGAATCATCGAGGTAAGCGAGCCTTTGTCGTCACACGCCCCTCTGCCATAGACGAGGCAGCCGTCAGAGCGCGGCACAAACGCGGTTTCCGGCCAATCGTCCGCAGGTACGGTATCCACATGGGATTCAAGCAGAGTGAGGTCGCTCGCGTTCTTCCCGGGAATTGTAATTAGGAGATTCTCGTGTATGGGGCTGCACCGGTGGCGCGCCGTAGGCACGGAATATGGTTTGAAAAGCGCGTCAATGTAGTCGAGGGCCTCGCACTCTACGGTTTCGGCTCGCGTATAACCGTTTCCCATGGGATTTACCGTGCGGATCTCGATCAGGTCGCACAGGATCCGGCGAGCGGTATCCAAACTGAGCGTTTTCATGCGACGGCCTCGATGGTTGTTTCAATTCTCCGAACCGCCTCCTCGATGATGGCTCGATCATGGTGGCGGTTCGTCACTAACCGAACGTGGCGTGGCGGGCGGCCGCTCGCGAGGACACCGGCTTTCTTCCACCGCGCGAGGATCTCGTTTGTCGAAACCCCGGTTCGGGAATGGTCCACGTAGACCATATTTGTGTCCAGTGTCGAGAGGTCGACGTGAAGTCCAGGAATTCGATTCAAGCCATGCGCGAGAATCTGCGCCGTCGCGTGGTCTTCGGCAAGACGAGCAATCATCTTCTCGAGAGCGACGATTCCGCAAGCCGCGATGACGCCTGCTTGTCTCATACCGCCCCCGAGTCGCTTTCGACAGCTATCCGCGCGAGCAATGAATTCCTCGCTACCAACAACGACAGAGCCGAGAGGACAGCTGAGTCCTTTAGAAAGGCAGAACATGACCGAATCGACCTCGGCGGCATAGGCGGAGGCAGGAACGGCGTGCCGCACGGCAGCATTGAAGATACGAGCCCCGTCGAGATGAACGGACACGCCGTGCTCGTGCGCGACCTGGCATAGAGAATTGTGGATGTCGAGGGGTATGGCGCGGCCGCCGCTGCGGTTATGTGTGTTCTCCAGACACACGAGGCGCGGCACCGGGTAATGCAGATTGCGGCTGCGAATGGATGCCTTAAGGTCGTCCGGGTCAATGATGCCGGCTTGCGCGCGTACGGGCATCGGCATCAAACCGGCGATATTCGCCAGACTGCCTGCTTCGTAGTAGAAGATGTGGGACTCAGGATCCAGCAGCACCTCATCGCCCGGGTGCGCATGGGCCATAAGCGAAGACAGGTTCCCCATGTGCCCGCTGATCGTGAGCATGGCCGCTTCTTTCCCCAGCATGGCTGCGGCCATTGCCTCGAATTTCCGAACCGTTGGGTCCTCGTCGTAGGTGTCGTCGCCCAGGGGTGCGGAACTTATCGCGTCGAGCATTTCCCTGGTTGGCAGCGTTTGTGTATCGCTTCTGAGATTAATTACATCCATGCGTGGTGATTCCTGAGATTCAGATAACGTTCGAAAGTGCCTTCGGCTGTTCGCAGATGCTCCTCATCATTTGCACTCGTCCTTGAATTAAGGTTGCGAATTCCTCGTCCCAGACGCGCGGTGATTCAGCCAGAACGCTCACGCGCTGCCGGAGATCCTCGAGTTGCCGGGCAATGCAGAATGCGGGTATACAATCGAGCTCGCGTTTGGTGAAAGGGCTACTCGCACACGCGTTATATCCGCGCAGATACGAACGAAGCTCGTCGACATTGAACGCCGTTGACGCGGCCATATGCCAAGGCGGGCGATTCAGGACATCGCCCAGCGCATCGTAAAGCCGGATGCCGAGGTGGACGCAGTCCCAGTCGATGAATACAAAATCTTCGCTTGAATCGAAGACTATGTTTACGGGCGAGATGTCACCGTGAACGATCTGCCGGTCAAATTCCCCGATATGAAGAGATGCGGCCGCCTGGGAGAGCAAATCCCAGTACGTTTCGATCTCGGTGCGGCAGGCTTTCAACACTGCTCCGCTTTGAACTGCGTTCGCAGACAGTGCCGATTCGAGCGCTTCATCCCAGTGTTCGCGAATTTCAGGAAGGAGATGAAATTGAATGGGAGGAAGAGACACAACAAGACTGCTATCGCCACCGGGAGCGGTTCGCGAGAGCGCATCGTGCAACTTTGCTACGCGGCCGCCCAGCCATTCGAGAAAACCAGGATTGGACTTGCGCTCGAACCACTCGTCCCAGGAGTGAATTTTGCCCGGGATGTACTCGTGTAAAGCCCAAAAGGCGTGTTCGATCACTTCACCGAATTCGCCGTTACGCCTGCGGATAACCTGAGGAGTGCGACAACCCATGCAGTTAACTTGGTGCAACGTGTCCGCCTGGAACTGAAATGTATTTTTCGTGTTGCGAAAGCGGTGGGCTCGCAGTACGTACATTCCCGTCGACGTACCGATCCGAATTGGTTTCTGAAACATTCCGCCGCCTAACAGTTCCCAGGTATGTAAGTAACCGATGTCGTACTTAGCCAGGAGGTCTCGGTAAGAAAGCAAACGCGGCTCCGCACAAGACGTCAACGGATGAACTCCACAGTGAATGGCTTCACGCCGTCCCGCCGCATGCGGCGGCACACCATATAGAATTCTTCGGCCGGCTCGAGTATCTGGGCAAGAATACTGACGGGCACGGGCCCTTCCGACATTCTTGGCTGTGCGTCGAAATCATAGAACCAGCAAATCTCCGCGAAGTCGGCCGTTACACCGTAGGAAGAGCCTGCGCGCATCCAGGTGAAAGCCACATCCCCTCGCGTAACCGTTACTGTTGAGTTTTCAGGCTCGAGCTTTATCAATTCGGGCAAGATGAGTACGCATTCGCTTCCGGAGTAAATCGCATGATGCGACATACCGCTGATCGGACACCGCCGAGCTATGCCGTCGCATGTAGACGGCGCCTTCTCGTACAACAAGGTCGCTACCGCGCTTGCTCCCTCGTTTGGGAATGAAAGCCGTAGGGCCCCGCTCAATTGCACATACTCCGGTCCTTAGACTTTGAGGCCTCGACCAGCCTGATAGCAACTCGCATGGATGCTATTGCATCTTCCGGAGTCGCACCACTGTAGGCGGCATCCCCGCGGATACAGGCAATGAAGTGCCGCAACATCGCACCGAACGCGCCGCGCGGCTCGCCGTGAATATCGGCCCATGCCGTTTGATCGAGAAGCGCGATACCGGTATCTTCCGTGTTTGCTCGAAAGCCTCCCTGGTCAAAGGACACCTCTAAAACACCGCGATCTCCCATGACCTGCATGCCTGAATTCCACTGCAACAGCTGATGGTTCTGCGGCGGATACAGCCAGCTCGTCTGGAGTACTGCAATCGCACCGTTATCGAATTCCAAAATCCCCCAATTCACGTCGGGACTTTGCTTGCCGAGAGTGTTCCGGCAGAATGCGTGCACGGTATGGACACCGCTTCGGACGTACCAGAGAATCAAATCGATATCGTGGATCGCGTTCTCGACGAAACTGTGTGTGCGGCTGTAAAGTTCGAAGAGACTTCGATCGAAATTCCGATACGCGTAGATGTTGCGGACCGGGCCGATGTCTTGAAGCCTTTGCTGCAACCTGGCATATCGATAATC
>JAFAQG010000411.1 GCA_019246575.1 Acidobacteriaceae bacterium | reverse complement strand
CCGTAGTGGAACGGTGCGAATCCCCACGGCGCGTCGTCCACCCAAGTCCAACCCCAGGGCTCGACCCAAACCCAGTGGCCGTAATGATAGGGAGCCCAGCCGGCGAGGACCGTACGCGGGTACCACACCGGTCCGTAATCCGGCGTTTCATCCCAAACGCCATATTGGCCGAGATCTTCGGCCCCGATCATGGTCGGCGGCACGTATTGCACAGACTGCGTCGGAACTTCGTAGCTGTCCCGTTGTGCGCACCAGTTATCGAACGCATCCGGTGCGGGCGCGCCTTCGATGTCGTAAGCAAGCTGGTCCGTGCCCGAGAGGTTCGCGCCGTTGCCGGCATTCAATGTGAACGCCTGCCCCGCACCCGCAATGTCGGCTTGACCTTCTCGAACGACCACGTAGGTCGTGTTCGCGTTTGGATCGACATGGATCCTGTAAACACCGTTGCTTACCAGATTGACCGCGGCATTGGGCGTGTCGACTTCAAACACCTGATCTCGCCCGAAGTCGTGCAGCCGGAAGTACATGTCGCCTTCGGTGAGTTTGATCTGTATCGTGCGGTCGTCGAGATTGAGGAACCCGAAGCTGGTGAATTGTCCCATTCGCATCGCGGCGACATCGACGTGTAACTCCGCTACGGCCTTGTCACCCGTGTAAAGGTAATCGCCGACCGTGAAGGGACGGTTCATTTCAGCCGGCGCCCATTCGTCGACGCCCGCGGCTTCCATCGATACGTCTCCATTGATGTAGTTGAGCCGCGCAACGCGAGACGGCGGGTCCTGCTGCGCGAATGCTGAGAAGACGAACAGACTGCACAATGCGGCAACCGCAATGCGCCTTGTGGTCCCAAATGCCTGCACCATACCGTGGTGCCTCCCTGCGTGATAGATGTGACGTGAAAATCGCCGGTTTCCCGAACAGCGGCGGAACTCACATTCCTGAATCGAAATTAATAGCTTTCCTATGGTGAAGTAAATCGCCCGCGACCAACTTGGGAGATAGTACCAGGTACTTTAGTCTGTCAAGAACGCAGTAGTCTTGATTCCCGAGATTTCGAATGTCTTGCGGCAACGTGGGTTCTTACAGCTCGCTTTGTCGTCCATCAGCACAATGTAACTCACAGCCTTGGCGAATTTGGCGCGGTCACGCTCGTCCGCATGCCTGGGCAGCCGTTCAATCTTGCGGCGAAGTAACCAGCGCAGGTCGTATGTGTTGGTTGTCTTGCAGAAAGGGCAGTTGAGCGGGGATTGCTTTGTGGTCTGCGATTCCCTGTAGAACGCGCGTTCATCCACAACGGTAAGAGATAACAGAACGGCAAAATTTATAAAAAATTTTTAGATCGCCCTTGGCGGTTGTCGTATACTCTGGACCTGAGAAACCGCCATGTCTCTCGCCAACGCTCTGTTCGGGGCGCCTCTGGCTTCTTCTGAAGAAACACATCAGCGGGTCGGAGTGCTCGCGGGAATTCCCATCTTTGGACTCGATGCGTTGAGCTCCGCGGCATACGGACCGGAAGCGGCGATGACGCTTTTGATCCCCCTCGGAGTAGTTGGCGTCGGCTACATCGTTCCCATCACGACCAGCATCATCGTTCTGCTGACGATCGTTTTCTTCTCGTACTTGCAGACCATAGACACGTATCCGGGCGGCGGGGGGTCCTATACGGTTGCCGGCGAGAACCTCGGCGCCTCCGCCGGTCTGCTCGCGGGAGCGGCGCTGATGATCGACTACATCCTGGTGGTCGCGGTGGGCGTCTCTGCCGGCGTGGGCGCGTTAGTGTCCGCAATTCCACAACTGCAGCCCCACACGTTGCTTCTGTGCCTTGTGATCCTCGCGATTGTCAGCATCGTCAACTTGCGAGGCGTACGGGAAACAGGGGCAGCGTTTATGATACCCACTTACCTGTTTGTCGGAACTTTGCTCGTGTTGATCGGCATGGGCCTGTTTAAGACTGCTCTGGCCGGAGGGCATCCTACACCCGTCGTTTCACCGCCTCGCGTTCCCGTTGCGACCGCATCGTTAACGTTCTGGCTGCTGCTGAAATCATTCTCGAGCGGCTGCGCAGCTATGACGGGCGTCGAAGCTGTCAGCAACGGCGTGAAAGCATTTCACGAGCCGACCGCCAGGCACGCCCGCCGGACCTTGACAGTGATCATTGCGCTCCTTATCGTCATGTTGGCGGGGATTGCGTATCTCGTTCGCGCCTATGGAATCATGGCAACGGACCCGGGGAAGCCTGGCT
>JAFAQG010000410.1 GCA_019246575.1 Acidobacteriaceae bacterium | reverse complement strand
CGCTGCAAAATGAAATTCTGGCGTTCGCCCTCGGGAATCCCCTCAACTTCCTCCCGGCTAGGCCCGATCTTCACGCCCAAACCTGCGAACGAGTACAGCGGCTTCAGCACATAATTCTCCAAGTCCGCCGGCAGCTCCTTCATGTCGCTCAGAAATTGCGTCTCCGGTACGCTGACATGCCGAAACCACGGCAGTGAAAATTTGCTTAAGCGAAAAAACCAGTTGGGATGGCCGGCCCACTCGACATCCACATCATCGGTAAGCCGGAAGTTGCTCCGAATATTCTTCCGCACCAGCTCGTCTACGATCACACGGTTGTAGATTCGCTTCACCGGCACGCCATCCACAATCAGCTTGCCGCCTTGCTTGCGCAGCTCCGTGATGCACGCGATTTTGATCCCCAGCATTTTCCGCGACACCAGAAAATCGGGCAGCGTCTTCTGCTCGTAGGGCTCGATCTCGAGCAGCACCACTTCTTCGGGTGCATGCCCGTTAAGAATCACGCGCCGCAGCAGCTCTTGGTAGGTGCGCTCATCCAGCCCGCCCAGAAACGTCGTCAAATCTGGGTCAACGCTCTCGCGCAGCCGGTAAGTTCGCGCATACTCTTCGGCCAGCGCCGCCTGAAAGCCGTAGATCGAAGGAAACCCTTGTATCTCGACCAGTTTGGGTTCCAGAGTTCCGTCCGCCTCCCTGACGAACCCAAAGTCCGCCTGCACAAACAGCGGGTGCTCGGTCTCATTCGGAACTCGAAATCGCTCCGGGATCGCCGCACGGGAAGCACGCCGGTATTCCGCGTTCTCTGCTAACTGTCCGTACAGCTCTCGGCCATACCGCACCATCTTTTCGAGCAGCGCATCGGGAAGAAAAACCGGCGTCTCACTGCAGCGAAAACTGACGTGCGTCCCCGCCGTTTCGTCAATGCGCCGCAAAAACTCCGCGTAAAGCGCCGGCTTCCACAGCGCATTGAATCGCTTGCGAAGTTCCGGTATCACGTTCGTCTAGACGAGGAGTTAAACCAGAAAGTGTCCCGCGCTCATGATCTGCTGCCCGTCGGACCAGATATCAAACTCGCGGCCCACTACATCGATGTGTGTCGAAGAAGTCCACTGCGCGCCGGTATGCGCTCCGTACGGATCGCCAAAAGCCATGTGAACCCCGGGAATTTTTTCATCCTGCAGAATGTTCCCAACCACCTCATGCACCGCCAGGTTCGTCCCGATTGCAAATTCCCCCACCCGATCACTGTTCCCGTCGCGGTGCGTGTACTCCCAAAACTCGTTCTCGAGTTCTTTGTTTTCTGAGTGCGCCTCCGTCAACCGATTCCCCTTGACTTCGAGCGTCAACGGCGTAGCCTTCAAATCCCCGAACTTCGCGCAAAGATAGTCGCCTACCACGCCATCCACCACAAACCGGCCATTCACCTCGAGTGGCGCCGTGAATGTCTCTCCCCCCGGCAGATTCCCCCATTTGTCGCGGCTGATAATGCCGCTCGTCTTGATCCACTTGTACTCTTTCGTCAATGCGGCGCGGATATCGGTCCCCGCCGCCGTCGTGGCATGAATCTCCTGCGCCTTATTGACGATATTCATCACTCGCAGCGTCAG
The DNA here is from genome assembly GCA_019246575.1 of Acidobacteriaceae bacterium. Next base: position 409 of record JAFAQG010000410.1, on the reverse strand, counting down.
TTCATCCACCTTGGCAAAATCCGCCCGCATTCCTTCGAGCATGATCTTTTTCTCGATGTTCACCATGTGCGCGTGCCGCAGCTTCTTGCGATTCACCACGTTGCACATTTGCATACGCGTCTTCAGCTCATTGGCTTGCGCGTGCACGGCGAAAATACTCACCTGGCTCGACTCCAGGTCCTCCAGCACCGCTTGCGGCATGTCGATCAGCGGCCGCGGCGCCAGTTCCTCGAGCACAAAGCGGCTGTAGGGGCACCCGCAGTCGTCAAGCTCGGCGGCCAGGCTCGCGGCAATCTCCTGGCAGGCGTAATCGGTGATCAACGTCACTTTTTCGGATGGCTGTACCTTCAGGCAGATAAATACCGCGTTATGCGCGCCGATCTTCAGCTCCGGGTCGAATCCCCGGCCG
>JAFAQG010000395.1 GCA_019246575.1 Acidobacteriaceae bacterium | reverse complement strand
TGAGCGCCCATAAGCGATCCTTTGGCGTAACCGGCCGAGGTTCGCGAACTTTAGCCAGAATCTGCGGCCCGCCGAGAACTAACCCTGTGGGTTCGCCACTCTCTTCTTTCACTATTCGCCCGTTCGTAGGCTGCGGTGTGTCGCGCGTTATGCCGACGTGCTGAAGCATGGCAGAATCGAGCACCGAAGCGTAACCGTTATCCACGACAGCTTCACGAGAACCTGCGGCGGCGTCGATTTCTTGCCGAGTTGGGTATCGCCGCTCGGCGAGACGCGTTGCGTAAACCTTCGGAACGAAAATGATCTGCCCTTTCGGAAGCTTTCTCGCCTGTTCGCGAATGTACGCCTGTATCTCGGGAATAGAGTGAAATACCGGAATGGGGCCATCGATCTCGCTTAATGCTGCCGTGATGGGATGCACATGCCCTTCGATGAGTCCCGGCAGAACGCAGCGGCCGTAAAGATCGATTTTTCGTGTGTTTGCGTCCGCAGTCTTCAGAACATCGGCGCCGCTGCCCACGGCGACAAACTTGTCACCTCGGATCGCTACCGCCTGGACCGTGGGATGCTGATCCCACATCGTTATGATCTTGCCGTTGTAAAAAACGGTGTCGGCGTGTTGCGCGACGGCGGGAAAAGCGCAGAGGAGCGTGAAAACTGCTGTCCGACGTGTTATGCGGAATGGGCGCATTTCACTGATATAACAGTTTAGACCTTGTCGAGAGAGAAGGACATCAGTCGGGCGAGTTTCGTTTGTTAATTAGGCCAAAAACGAGGAGCGTAGCGAATACCGGAACGAGACTAGCGGCAATGACTATGGGTGCGAAGGAGAAACGATCCGTCACTCTTCCGATCAGGAAGGTAGAGATCATGGTTCCGATTCCCGCGGCTGCGCCACTCATTCCACTGACGGTGGCGACAGATTCCGGCGCATAAAGATCGGCAGGAAGGGTCAGCAGCATGGTCGAGAGTGCTGCGTAGGCAAACGTTGCAATCGCAAAAAGCCCGATCAACACCGGAAAGCTTGCGACTGCAATGGTGCATGAAAGCATCATCATGCCGGCGGCCCCGAGTGCGATGACTAACTTCCTGGCCTTCAATACCGGCCAGCCGCGCTTGATGCAGAAGCTCGAAAGCCCTCCGCCAGCGAAGTTTCCTAAATCGGCAGCGATAAACGGCACCCAAAAACCGGCGAGTGTGTTTTCTAGTTTGAAACCTCGGGACACAAGATAAATTGCGAACCAGTCGGTGATGAAGAACCATACCGGATCGGTTAAACCTTTTCCGAGCACAATTCCCCAAGTCTGGGGCAGGCTCAGAAGAGCTCCCCACCGATTGCCGGTGGTGGCTGGAGCCTCATCTTCCTGGCGGACTTCGGGCGATCTATAGATGAGACGCCAGGCTGTCAGCCATATCAGGCCCAGCATGCCGGTAATGACGAAGGCGGGCCTCCAGGTTCCGAATGCGGCGTAGAGCCATACAACGAGCGCGGGCGCAATTGCGCCACCGACGGCGGAGCCGCTGTCGAACATCGCGACAGCCAAACCACGCTCCGCTTTCGGAAACCATTCGGCGACGGTCTTTGTTGCGCCAGGCCAGTTGCCGCCCTCGCCAGCGCCAAGCAAAAACCGGCACACTGCGAAACTCTTCAGCCCGACAGCGAGCGAACTTACCATTGCGGCAATCGAATACCACAGAACAGCAAGCGACAGCCCGCGCTTCGTTCCGAGGAGATCCATAATCCGTCCGGCTATGAGCTGAAAAATCGTATACGCGAGGCGGAAGGAAACAATGATTAACGCGAAATCGGAATTGGACCATTTGAATTCGACCTTCAGATAGGGGGCCAATACGCTCAGCGTCTGCCGGTCGATGTAGTTTATGATGGTCGAACCTAGAAGCAGCCCGGCAACGAGCCATCGGAATCGAGTCCGGTTCGATGTTGCGCGCGAGCGCTGCTGAATGCGTGCCCTCTCGGTTTCTAGCGGGTCGCTCATTCAGCACCGCGATGATAGCATTTCCTGGACTGGGTAAGAGGCGCTCGCGTTTGACGCGTAGTTGTTCACTGACTTTTTTCTATGACTATGAGACTGGTTGTGGTCCTATGGACGTTCTGCCTTGGTGTAGCGGCCCAGCAGTACGACATCGTGATTTCGCGCGGACGGGCGATCGATCCGGAGACGAAGCTCGACGCCATTCGCGATGTGGGGATTAGAAACGGCAAAATTGTAGCCGTTTCAGAAAAACCGCTTACCGGCAGAGAAACGATCGATGCGCGCGGGCTGATGGTGACGGCGGGTTTCATCGACTTGCACCAGCACGGTCAAACGTCCGAGAACTATGGTTTCAAGGCACGCGATGGCGTGACGACCGCACTCGAAATGGAAGCCGGCGTTTCGCCGGTTGATGCGTGGTATCGGGAACGTGAGGGTAAGGCACTGATCAATTACGGCGCGACGGTCGGGCACATTCCGGTGCGCATGGCGGTGATGCATGATACGGGCACTTTCTTGCCGCGCGATCGGGCCGTCAATACTCCCGCGACTCCCGAACAGATCGAGCAGATTCTTACGCTAATCCGGCGCGGTCTAGATGAACACGCACTTGGAATCGGCATGGGCATTGCATACGTTCCCGGCGCGAGCCGTGAGGAGATTTTTCGCGTGTTCCAAGTGGCGTCGGTACGGAAGACGCCGGTATACGTGCATCTGCGTACAGCCGGGCTTGTTGAGCCAGGCGGGATTGCCGGATTGCAGGAGGTGATGGCCGATGCTGCGGCAAGCGGGGCTTCATTGCACGTAGTTCACATTGCCAGCACTGAGGTCGAGGCGGTTTCCCTGGCGCTGGCGATGATTGGCGGCGCACACGAGCACAAGCTCGACTTCACGACGGAAGCGTATCCGTACACCGCGAGTATGACCGATTTAGGTTCGGCGATTTTTGCGGACGGATGGCAGCAGCGCCTCGGCATCACGTATAAGGACCTTCAGTGGGCAGCTACGGGCGAGCGGCTAACTGCAGAGTCATTTGCCCGGTATCGGAAGCAGGGCGGTATGGTAGCGATCTATCACATCCCAGAAGACGTCGTGAGAACCGTCATGGCAAATCCGGACGTGATGATCGCGAGCGATGGCATCCTGCAAAACGGAAAGGGGCATCCGAGGGCGGCTGGAACGTACGCGCGGGTGCTGGCCAAGTATGTGCGCGAACAGCATGTTCTGTCTATGATCGACGCATTGCGAAAGATGAGTCTCTTGCCTGCGGTACGCCTGAACATGCCGAACAAAGGCCGGTTGCAAATGGGGGCTGATGCCGATATCACGGTATTCGACCCGGAGCGTGTGGTAGACAGAGCGAGCTTTGAGAACCCGGCGCAATACTCGGAGGGCATTCCCTACGTGATGGTAAATGGAGTGTGGGTGGTGAAAAAGGGGGAAATCCAGCCGGGCGTGTATCCGGGCCGCGGTTTACGGTCGCCCTAGATGAACGAATTTGCCCAAAGTCCGTCACAATCACTGCTGGTTCTTGGCTCAGAATCGGTTCCGGGTGGGGATGGATCAGCGTCCATCGACGGAGAAAGCTAACAGCACGTTATCAGAGCGTCCGCCCAGGATGCCCCGATAGCCGGAGATCACATAGAGCATGCCGCCGGCGAGAGATCCCGAAGTGACGTCGATCGGGCCTCCCGGCTGTTCGGCAATGCCATTGATTGTGCGGTAAGTCCTCTGGGCGGTATCAAAATCCCAGAGGATATGGCCGTCGCTCGCGGCGTAAGCTCGCTCGTGACCGTCGGTTGTGCCGGCGAAGATCACACCCGGTACTGCGAATGGTGCGGCTGATTGTGCGTTAAAGCACGGTGCCCCACTTGCCCAAGCGCACGTGACCTTAGGAGATGGCGTATACCAAATGTCTTTGCCCGTGGCGGGATTTAAAGCAAAGAGACCCGAGCGGCCGGTCTCGGAGACGGCGACATCGGCGTTCGCGACGTAGATCCGTTGTCCGTCCGTTGCCATTCCCCATAGGACGCCGCCGAGAAAGCCACCGACTCCGACCTGAGTGCGCCAAAGGACAGCGCCAGAATCTGGATCGATGCCGAAAACAGCGCCGGATTTTTGCCCGGCGACGACAATGTCCTTACCGTTCGGAAGCGGGACCAATATAGGCGATGCGCCGAAGTCGTAATCATGACCTTCGATCGTAGGGCAATTGATCAGCTTCCGACGTGAGGCACAGCCGGAAAGATCGTTATCGCTTTCGGTCACTTGGCGTTTCCAGATCACACGGCCGCTCTCGAGATTGACGGCCACAACCGCGTCGGACCCGTTCTCTGTTACGTCGGTATAAGAATTGCCGGTTGCGAAGTAAAGACGGCCTCGCTTGGCATCGAGAGTTGGGGCGGACCAGACAGCAGCACCCGCAGGACCATACATCTGGGTACCGGCGCTATTTTGACGATTCGGCGAGGGAGGATGCTCGATTGCAAAAGCTTTCCAACAGATTCTGCCGGTAGCAGTCTCGAGCGCGACCACACTGCCGCGGAATGTGCAGCACGAGTACCCGGCGAGGGATGAAACACCTTCTTCGTAAGACGAAACCGATACGTAGAGCCGACTTTTGTAGAGCAGCGGCGAGCCGGTGAGCACGGCGCGAGGATGAGAATCGACCTGTGTCTTCCAGAGAAGAGCGCCGGTTGCCGCATCTACAGCGTAGACATTTGCGCTTGTATCACCGAAATACGCTGCATAGCCGCTTGCCGCTACTGGCGGTAGGGGTCCAACCGAGACAGTGGTGCGTGACGGCGTCGAGTGAGCGAACCGCCAGTACAGGCAACCGGTCTTCGCATCGAGCGAGTAGATTGCGCCGCCTCTGCCAGCGAGAAAAAGCCTGCCGCCTGCGATTGCGGGCTGTCCATAATTACCGCCGGGATAGCTAAACGCCCACTTGACCTTGAGGCGTGAGATTTCGAGTGCCGTCAAACCTGGCTGTGGTTGAAACCGCCAATTCCGTGGATCGATGCTCCATCCGGTCCAGTCGCCTTCTCTAATGTTGAATGCGGCAGAGTTCGAACATGCCTGAGGGTCAGCGGCTGGATTCGATGCGACAGGATGGGCGGGGCCGTTCAGCTTGGCATCGGCAGTTTTTTTACGCACGCGACTATGTCGGACTGCAAGGGCGCCGGCTACAAGGACGATCGCAAGCGCCACCCGAAGCAAGGGCCGCACGTTACGGGTGATGGCGAAACCGCGACGCGTTTGAAGAAGATTATTTTCGAAGAGGCGCGTAAGCGCAAACACCTCCAAGCTGCCGAAGGCGAGCAACACTGTCGCTGTACCGAACAGTTCGCCATGGGAGACCCCAGTGTGAAGCCGGGCGAGCATTGTGACAGGAGTGTAGATCGGAATCCAGGAGAAGGCTCGCGGCACGAATCCATTCGGATCGCGGTAGATAATCGACGACAACATGACCGAAGGCAATGCAATTACCAGGGTCAAGGGCGTCAGGTAAGCCTGCGCTTCCTGCATGTTGTCGCGTACCAGACCCACGCCCAGGAAGATCATTCCGATGACGAGAAAACCGGCCACGAAATAGAAAACAATCGCCGCCCCGGTTCCGGGTGTTCGCGACAAGGACACCAGCGCGGGTATGAGAAAGCTCAGGGGAGAAGAAGGTTGTGCTTTGACGATCGCGACGGCTGCCGCGACCCAAAGCGCCACGATTGAGAGCCCAATCGCCGAAATTCCCAAGAGCTTCCCAACCATCAGCTCGCGCGGGGTTACACACGCTAACACCGCCTCGAGAAGTTTGTTTGAGCGCTCTTCAACGAGGCCCTGGAGCATCATGGAGCCGGTAATGATCATGGAAACGAGCAGTAGATATGCCAGCATGAGCGGCAGGAGTGAACGTGCAGAGGCTTGGTGGCCCGATGCAGGCGTTTCGGACGGACTGACTGAGACGGGCACACTCACACTCTCGATCTGCGCGGCTGAGAGCGGATCGAGGCCCGCAGCCTTCAGCGCTCTCAGTCGCGCGCTCTGGGTTAGTTCGATTTTCAGATCTTGAACCAGCGGGGCGGCTGCCGGACCGTTTGTCCAGACACGAACTTGCCCGCCGGCATCGACATTAGCCGGTATGAAAACAGCGGCGGCTAATGCTGCGCTGCCGGTCGCGGTCTTAATCGGTTCCAAAAAATCATGCGCGATCGAAGCACCGAAACGATCGGCGGTGTCAGTATCGACGCCGTTTGGGACAGGGATCTCCGCGAGTGCCCGAGCCGGCGGCTGAAATGGGGGCGCTCCTGGCAAGAGGCGGGGCTGCAACTGCCTTAATAGTGCCGATGCGCCACCCGCGGCCATGAAGCTCTCGACCGCTGCATCGCTCGAGGATGCGAGTTTTTCTGCGGAGGCGTGACCACTTGGTGTCGTGCCGTTGATCGCACGCCACTGATTGGCATACACCAACAACTGAACCAACACCTGACGTTGGTAATCGAGTTCCACACGCCGGCGAATCTGCCCGCCGTAGCGGCCGGACCGATCTACAAGTACATAGCTCGCGGTCTTTGACTTGCTGAGAAAGGTTTGCGCTATCGGAGCGAGCAGGACGAACACCGGCAGGATCAGCGAAACGATCCAGAACGCCGGCAAGGTTATCATTTGCCGGTATTCCCGGCCGGTGATCAGCAGCGCGCGTGTCATATCGCCTGTCCCGGCGGCGGTCCGGCCAAGTGCAGAAAGACGTCGTGCAGACTGACAGGATGCGCCTCGAAGCCTCTGAGCGCGAATCCTCGTTCAACGCACGCTTGAAGCAGATCGCCCGGCTCGCGGCCGAGTTCGAGGATAATCTGCCAGTCGGTCCAGCCGGCTTCTGCTGACCGCAGGTGTTCCGCGTGCACTACGCCGGGCAAACCAGATGGATCGGCCTTAGCGCGCAGCCACACACGGCGCGGCAGTGTCGCCTTGGCCTGTTGCTGATCGCCGTCGAAAACTTTCCGGCCGCCTGCCAGGATGATGAGACGTGCGCAAATCCTCTCGGCGTGCTCCATTACATGAGTGGAGAACAGAACGGTCGAGCCTCGACGCGCGGCTTGGAGAATTTCGTCCTCTAAAGCAGCTTGGTTGACCGGGTCGAGTCCGGAGAAGGGCTCGTCCAGCAACAGCAACTTCGGTGCATTCACCAAGGCCGTTGCGAGCTGCACCTTCTGCGCCATGCCCTTGGACAGGTGGTCAACCCGGCTGTCGCGGAACTGAGCTAATCCAAATCGTTCGATCAGTTGAGTGGCAGCTGTGTGGGCCGCGCCGCGCGAGAGGCCTTTCAACTGACCGAAATAGATGACCGTCTGCAACGTTGTCATACGGCGATACAGCCCGCGCTCTTCCGGCAGAAAGCCGATATGGAAGGCTCTATCTCTGCCCGGCGGTCCACCCAGCACCTCAATCGCGCCCGAACTCGGACGAAGGA
>JAFAQG010000382.1 GCA_019246575.1 Acidobacteriaceae bacterium | reverse complement strand
AGCTGCACCAGCTCATTGACTTGCGGATTGAACGTTCTTATCGGAAAATGAGTTGATAGCGGCTTGAGGTGTTTTATTAACGCAATTTCATCGCAATCTTGAAATTTCGGGCAGCGCAGGCAGTCTTTCCACGCTTTCAGCGGTAGTTCTCCCCGCTCGACCTCTTTGAACCCCAGTTTGCCGAAGAACTGAGGCACATAGGTAAACGCGAACAAAGCCTGGAGATCGTTGTCGCGCGCCTCGGCCTCGAGTTGCTCCACCACGGAGCGGCCAATGCCATGTTGCTTGGCCGTTGGCAACACTGCCAGGGACCGCACCTCGCCAATCACTGGTGTATAGAAGTGCAGCGCGCCGCAGCCCACGAAAGCATCGCCGTCGTATGCGACTGAAAAATCTTGGATATTCTCGGACATCTCGAATTCCGTCCGCGGCAGCATCATCCCCTCGGCTGCATACGAGTTGATCAGCGATAAAATCTTCGGGATGTCGCGCATCCCCGCTTTTCGAACCGCTACTGTGGTCTGCATCACTGACGGACCTGCTCGCGGAGGACGCGTGTTCCGACATGCTCGCCCGCAACCAACCGCTCACAGATCGCGGGCTCGCGGCCGTCTGCGATCATGACCTCCGCGAGCCCATCTTGAAGCGCAGTACTGGCTGCCTCGAGCTTAGCTTGCATCCCTCCCCGAACAACTCCCGAATCGATAAGATCCCGAATCGATTCAGGTGTGAGTTGAGGTATCAGCTCTCCACCGTTATTCTTCACGCCGGGAACATCTGTTAAAAACAGCAACTTGAACGCCCGCCATCCGAGCGCGCATGCCACCGCCATCCGGTCAGCGTTCACATTGTAGATGTTTCCGCTCTCGTCGCCCGCAATACAGGCCACCACCGGGAAATAACCCGCGCCCAGCAGTAAGTCCAGCAGCTTCCCGTTCACGCGCGAAGGCTTCCCCACGAACCCAAGCTCAGAATCGAGCTGCGTCGCGCTGATAAGTAAGCCATCGATTCCTGAAATTCCGACCGCAGCGCTCCCGCACGAAATCATCGCCGAAACCAGCTGTTTGTTCACTCGGCCGGCGATGACGTTCACTACCGCGTCAATCACCGGCTCGTCGGACACGCGGAGCCCTGCTATGAAGCGGCTTGACACGCCCCGCTCGTCTAGAAACCGCGTGACCTGCTTGCCGCCGCCGTGAACGACGACCACCGAGTGCTCCCGCGCCAGCTCAACGAGTTGTTTCGCTATGCCCGTTCGGCTGCCGGCGTCGTCCAGAAGCGTACCGCCGAGTTTTATCAGTATCTTCAAACCAAGCCCTCAATCTCTGGAAAGCCGAGCATCAGGTTCATATTTTGAACCGCTTGGCCCGCGGCACCCTTGACGAGATTGTCCTCAGCCGCTACGACGATGGCCCGGTTTGTGTCCGGATCAAAAACAAAGCCAATGTCACAAAAATTTGTATGCTGGACGGCCCGCAAGTCCGGAAGCTTGCCGGGCGGATAGAGACGCACGAATGGCTCTTTGCCATACGCTTCCTGGTAGACGGACAGCAGATCCGCCTTGTCTTTAAGGTTCCGCGTGCCGACGTAAATTGTCTCCAAGATGCCGCGCTCCACGGGCAGGAGGTGTGCAGTAAAGGTGAACTCACGCTCGCACAGCCCGGAATTTTGCAACACCTCGGGTACATGCCGGTGCTCCAGCAACCCGTACGCACTGAAGTTTTCGGTCACTTCGCAGAAGCTGGTTTTCAAGGAAGGCTTGCGGCCGGCCCCGCTCACACCCGATTTTGCATCGCAAATGATGCCCCGCTCGCGATCCGCTACTCCGGATCTAACGAGCGGTCGAATGGCGAGGTTCGCCGCAGTCGGATAGCAACCGGGATTCGCGAGCAAGCGCGCTCCGCCAATGCGGTCGCGATAAAACTCCGGCAAACCGTAAACAGCTTCGGTAAGGAGCTCCGAGCATGCATGCTCCTGCTTGTACCATCGCGAGTACGTAGCGGCATCGCGCAACCGAAAGGCGCCGCTGAGATCGATCACCTTGGCCCCGGCTTCCAACATGTCCGGCGTCAGTTCCATCGAGGCTTCAGCCGGAGTGCCCAAAAAAACTAGCTCGATTCGCTCTTGTCTGATTGCCTGCGGCTCGGCGGTGATGGTCTTCGGTACCTGCGATCCAAGCGGCAGGG
>JAFAQG010001053.1 GCA_019246575.1 Acidobacteriaceae bacterium | reverse complement strand
GCGACTTATATGTCGCTTGTCCCGACGATGGCTGCTGCGCTTGTGAATCATCCGGATATTGGGCGCTTCGATACGTCGAGTCTGAAGCTCATTGTTGTTGGTGGCGCGGCCTCCTCGCCGGAGTTAATCGCGCGATTGGAGCAGGTGTTCCATTGCAACGCGATGGCGGGGTATGGTCTGACGGAAACGGCTCCTGCGATTACTACCTCCTTCAAGAAAAGCACCGTTATTTACAGCAACGAACAGGATCGCGTGTTTCACGCAAGCATGGCTGGATGGCCGCTGAATGGAACCGAGATACGCGTCGCAGATGCGAATATGAATGACGTGCCCCGGAATATGGAGTCGATCGGCGAGGTGGTAGTTCGCGGCGATACCGTTATGGACGGTTACTTCAAAGATCCGGAAGCGACGGCCGCAGTCATGCAATCCGGGTGGTTTCATACAGGTGACATGGCGGTGTGGGATGAGGAGAGTTACATTCACATCGTCGATCGTAAGAAGGACATTATTATCAGCGGCGGCGAAAACATTTCTTCAATAGAAGTGGAGAAGGCTATTTCGGCTCATCCCGCTGTGCTCGAATGCGCAGTGATCGCGGTGCCGGATTCGAAGTGGGGCGAAGTGCCTGGGGCAATTGTGGTAGCTAAGCCAGGGAGCTCGCTGAGCGAGGGCGAATTGCTTGGCTTTCTTCAGGGGCGCCTCGCGAAATTCAAGCTGCCGCACGTACTTCAGTTTTCGCAGGAGCCGCTGCCGAAAACAGGGACGGGCAAAATCTTCAAGCGCCAACTGCGCGAGCCGTTCTGGGCGGGCAAAGATAGAAGAGTGCAAGGGCTATAGCGCACGGCAGGGCGCGTCGTCACAAGCGCAATAAGGACGGTTGCACTCCGTGATAGCGATACACTTGCTGTGAATTATGCGTTCATCACTGGTTCTTCTCGCCATAGCAGCGACGAGCTTATTCGCCCAGGTGAAGTTTGCACCGGAAGAGATCGCGGTCAACATCGACGGCAAGCCCTTCACGGTGTTCCATTACGGGTCTGAGGCGAACAAGCCGTTCCTTGCCCCGCTGCGCTCCGCCTCGGGCAAAATCGTGACGCGGCACTTTCCTCAGGAGAACGTGCCGGGCGAGAGTCACGACCATTTGCATCACAGGGGTCTCTGGTTCTCTTACGACGATGTGAACGGCGTGAAATTTTGGGAGAACGACCCGTCTTACACAAAGCCGAATATTGGGCGCATCGTGGTCCGCAATGCGTCATGGAAGGATGGCGATCGGTCCGGCACGCTTACCGCGACGATGGACTGGCGCGACCCGAGCGGGAAGGTTTTGTTAGTCGAAAACCGTGAGATGACCTTCTATTCGGACCCGAAGCTGCGGATGATCGATTTCGATATTAAAATTACTGCCGCGGAGGATGTCACGTTCGGGGATACCAAGGAAGGCGCATTCGCGATCCGCTTGGCCGATAACTTCACAGAGAAAAAAGGCGGCAAGATGGTGGATGCGGATGGCCGCACAGGCATGAAGAACGTGTGGGGCAAGCGATCTAATTGGGTGGATTACACGGCCAATGTTGACGGCGAACAGTTAGGCGTTGCGATTTTCGACAATCCGCGGAATCCACGGCATCCGACTTACTGGCATGCGAGAGACTACGGGTTATTCGCGTTGAACCCGTTCGGGCAAAAGGCTTTTGACGAGTCAAAAGAGGAAAGTCACTGGAAGCTGCCCAAGGGACAGGACCTGGTGTTTCGGTGGCGTGTCGTCATTCATCCGGGCGATGCGGAGACGGCACATGTAGCAGAGTTGTACCGGGAGTACGCGGCGAAAAAAGGCACATGATGCGCGCCTGATTACTGGCGCTGGGTACCTTGCAGGATCTGTTTGAAGACTGCTCCTAACTGAATGAATTCCTCGAGGCGATGAGGCTTTCGTATGTATCGTGTTGCGCCGAGCCTGACAGCCGTCTCCCGATCTTCTTTCGCGTTCGAGGATGTAAGGATGATTACCGGGATATCGCGGCATTGTTCGCTGGCTCGTACGCGTTCGAGAACCTCGGACCCGTCCCTTTTCGGCAGCTTGAGATCGAGCAGCACTAGATCGGGCCGAGGTGTGCGCTCCTGCTCGATGTCCGCGATCAATTCCATCGCCTTATGGCCGTCCGTGATGACGCTGAGTTCACAATGTACGCAGTGTTCGGAAAGTGCCTCCCTGATGAGCCCCACGTCTGCAGGATTGTCTTCAATGGCTACGATCAGGGTCGGCCGTTCGGCGGACTCCGATCCGGCGTCTTCGTCATGCGGGGACGGTGAAAAAGAAGGTGGAACCTCGTCCGGCCTGAGATTCAACCCAGATGCGGCCACCCACACGTTGAACGATGCGCTGGCAAATAGCGAGGCCCATGCCTGTTCCGGGGTACTCGGCTGAACTGTGAAGGCGCTTGAAGATCTCAAAGATTTGCTCCTGATATTGGGGGTCGATGCCGATACCGTTGTCTTGAACCGAAAACACCCAGTGGTCTCCGGCCTGTTCTGCCGCAACGTGTATCCGCGGAGGTTGTTTGCTGCGATAGCGAATGGCGTTCGCGATCAGATTTTGGAATAACTGCTCGAGCTGGAAGCGATGGATGCGTACACAAGGGAGAGCGCCGCAGGTGATGTGAGCACTGGTTTCCTCGATGTCGGCCTCCAGTGTCTTAAAAGCTGTTTCCAGGGCTGTGTTTGCGTCGAGTGGTTCGGGTTCGCTCTCTTCGAGCATGCAGACGCGCGTAAAGGCGAGCAGGTCGTCAATGAGTTTCTGCATTCGCTCAGCACCCTCGACAATGTGATGGATGTACTGATCACCCGTCGGACCCAGCTGTCCACCGAATTTCCTCTTCAGCATTGAGCTATAGGTGGAAACAATCCGAAGCGGCTCGCGCAGATCGTGCGAAGCGGAGTAGGCAAAATGCTGCAGGTCGAGATTAGCTCTGGCCAAGGCGGCGTTGGACTCTTCGAGCTCGCGGCGATCACGTTCCCGTTCCGTGATGTCTCGCGCGATCTTCGATGCGCCGATAATCTTGCCCGAAGCGTCCCGGATGGGCGAGATCGTCAAGGAGACGGTAAGAATGCGTCCATCCTTCGTCTTGCGCTTGGTGACGTAGTGCTCAACACGTTCACCACGGGCGATGCGCTGGAGTATGACAGGTATCTCGTCGATGCGGTCGGGAGGAGCGAGTGTCGAAATGTGCTTTCCCACGATTTCGTGGACCTTATAGCCGAAAATCCGCTCGGCCCCGCTGTTCCAACTCTGAATTGTTCCCTCGAGGCTTTTGCCGATGATGGCATCATCGGACGACTCGACGATCGCAGCTAAACGCTCGTGAAGCTCCCCGGTAGTATCGTAATTCGTAGAATCGTGCACCATGAATCGTGCGCAGCTCGTATCTCCATTATCAAAGATAATGGTTAGAGCCCCTACATGCGTCTCGCCTTTTCCGGGCTTTCCTCGTGGTTCGAGGAAAAAGCTACTGTTGTAACTTCGT
>JAFAQG010001020.1 GCA_019246575.1 Acidobacteriaceae bacterium | reverse complement strand
CGACGCATCTTGACTCGTAAGTATGCGATAGTTCCCCAATCGTTCCACTGTCCCGTTTCCACCGTCGAAGTACACGTACACGTCGTAATGGGCAAATGCATTGGGGAGTTGCGAAACAGTAACAATCGTAGGCGAAGTATTCGTATTGTCGAGATAGCCGCGCATCATCCGGAAGTCCCCGGGCTGATCGGGAGTGCTCGTGTACCACATGTTGCTAGCCGCCCACGTAACCTGAGCGCCAGTCGTACTGCCGCTTTTGTCGACAAGCGAACCTAGAGAGCCGGAGTTCCCGTATGCTCCATTCCAGTTTTGTTGCGGAACGACGCCGGCCATTTCCGTGAGAGACATGGGTGTGGTGCGGTAATTGCCAAAGTCGATAGCGATGCTGTTGCCGGTACCTGGCGCGTAGTTTTCGTAATCGAAGACCATCACTCGAACGGGCGCGGAGATGCCCGTTGTTGAGCCAACAGTGTCGCCCGAACCAGTCGCGACGGCGGTGATTTCAAAGTTGCCCGGCGGTACGTTGGTCCATTCAATCTGAAACGGAGCTGTTATCGAGCTACCGATCGACTCTCCATTCGCGTAGAAATCCACCTTCTGGATTAAGCCCGCACGCCGGCTCGCATTGGCGGAGATCGCAACGTTCGAACCTGCCGCAAAGATCGAACCGGGCGGTGGGGCAATGATGCTCACAACCGGCGCAAGATTCAGCCTTCCGGCTCCCGGTCCCTGTAGCGGCTGCATAACGGTCTGCAACATCGTCAAGAGATTCACGGATGGCGGTGGAATGACCAACGGGAGAGCGGGCGCATTCCAATATGGATCGAGGACGCCATAGCTCTCTTCATAGCCGAAGGTTCGTCCCGTTCCACGCGCCTGGGTCCCATTTAGCGCCCAATATGCCCAATCAAAATCGCGCCGGTCTAAGTAATCGCGAAAGCCTTGAAACCAGAATCCGTTCGTGCCAGGGCTCGAGCTTGTGAGACATGACGGCTGATCGTGACACGTTCCGAACTCGCCGATCCAGATAGGCGCAGTGTAAGGCTGTCCGGGCGCTGTTACGAAGCCCCATTTCTGATCCAGCTGTGCGAAAAGTTGTTGCTCGGTTGTGATGCCGTTATGATCCCAAGGGTAATCGTGCGCGGAGTAGACTAGCCGATTCGGAACACCTAACTGCACGCGTAAACGTGCGACTCCGGTGAGGTCCAGAGCGTAATTGATCCCTTCCACAAAGATGAGAAGATTGCGATTGGCGCTAAGGACAGCGTTGCCGCCTCGTTCGGCCGCTGCGTGCCAATCTGTAGATGGGGCGCCGCCCCAAGTTGCACCGGCGCGCAACTCATTCCGCAGGTCCGCGCCGACCACTTCCGGCACATCTCGATAGCGCGCGACGATGTGCATCCAGTCGGAGATCCAGTTTTGTTCCGGGTAGTCCTGGTTGTACCAGAGGCCGTTGCCATCGTTGTTGCCGCAACACCAATCGCCGTTGCTGGTGTGATTATCAAGAACGATGAGCAGCCCGGCATCTGCGATCGCGTGTACCACCGCATCGAAAACCCGCATCGCGCGCATTCCTCTGAACTCCGGGTTCCCCCTAATGGCGTAATCGGGGACGATGGGATTCATTTCAAACAGTTCGTTCGACCACAGCAGGCGCACGGAGTTGAACCCCATCGCCTTGATTCGCTGTACGATAAGGCTCAGCTTTTCGAGCTCTAACCCGGCGACAACGTGATCCTGCTCCTCTGCCCCATACCAGTTCACGCTACGCAATTTGAATCGCTTGCCTGTGCGATCCACAATCCAACTACCGTCGGTACGCAGCGGCAAATGTGAACGCACAGATGTCTCGTCCTTGGTTGCTGCGGCATTCTGTGCAGCCGGGGACATTGAACCCAGCAATCCTGCAATCAGAATGGTTGAGAAGAGACGAGTCATTTACAAATTATTCCGATTGAGTAACTGACAGGTTATCGAACTGTGCTTTATTCCACCCGGTCCCGATGCCGAACATCCCATTCGTATGCGAGTTATCGGATACGCTTGCGATACTGTACCCGTCCAGCATGACTCCGATCTGTGTCGATTTGAACTTGAGTTCGGCGTGATGCCATCGATTGATTTCCATCGGCGTATCGCCCGAAGCAAGGGTTTGCGGCTCTGCTTTGTACTTCGCGCTCACCAGTTTCCAATTTCCACCGGCACTCAGGCTAAAAATATACCCGCTCGGCCATTTGGCTTTTTTATCTTTGAAGACATCGGCGGAATCGATGCGGCCCATCAGAGTGATGCTTCCGGAACCGGTTAGCAGCACATCGCATTTGACGGTGTAATCTTTCCAATTCACATCGCCGGCGAGAGTCCACGGGTCTGGCAAGGGACTCCAAGGAATCGGGATCTGCGTTATAACCTGTTCGAGGCATCGACCCTGCCGACGGGTGCACGGACGTACTTCGAATGCGCCGTCTTGGTCGGAAAGAAATTTGGGCGCGCGATCGAGGGTTGTCGACTCGAAATTTTCGTCGTACGGCATCGGGAAAGGCCGGTCTGGCGGCGGTTGGGCCGTACCCTTTCCCTGCCCCGTGGTGCTCGTCAGAGTGTACAACGAGTCCGGATCGGCGGTGAAGCTAAATCTCCCGTTCTGCGGCCTAAGGTCGCGGATGTGCTCGAAAGTCTTTTGTGCGTTCGTTTCCCAAACGCGAATGGTTGCCGCAGAGAGTCCTCCCGCGATTTCAATTGCGATCTGCTGCGGCTGTTTGGCGTCGATGGTCTCGAGCACAAGGCTCCAATCGTTTCCTTTCGGGGATCTTAAAGCGACATAGCTGCCCTGCTCGGGCAAATATCCAGAACTTGAATCCAGATATTGCCACCCGGGCTCCGCAAATTGCGTCGTATGAGCGGTAGCCCAGATCGCGCCCTGCACGTTGTAGTGGCCGGACCATGGTGTATTCGCGTACATGAGGCCGGAGTTTGGGGCCGCGAGGATGTCGTAGTAAGAAGTAATCGGACTCCAGATCTCGGTTTTCGTAAATGCTCCTTCCAGGTAATTGCGGTTGTACAGGCGGGCAAGACTGCGGCCGCCGATCTGCCAGTCGCGCGAGAGGATCACGACTGCACTCGACTCAGGCTGGTCTTCGCTCGACCACAGCGGTTTATCAAGTTCCTTTGCCGAAACAGGAGTCGTCACTTTTCCTTTCACGCGCGGATAGTGGACCGTCACGGCATACACGGCTTTGCCAAGGTCGGCATCATTACGGATGGAATCGACGATTTTCCATTGGCCTTCGCTCGGGTATTGGTCGCAACAAACCACCTTCACTCCGAGTTGCCGCCTTTCGAGCGTTTCGTGAAGTAGCTTGATGTAGGCAAGATCGGGATCTGGTTTTTCATTCCAGATTCCCGTGTACTTCATGTCGAGATGATGGACGTGTTTGGCGCCCTCGATGAAATCCGCGACATAATTCGCCATATCGGGGGAGTAGAAATGGCCGCGGCCGATCCAGCCGGGCGCGCCCCAGGCCAGCGAATCGAGCATAATTTGCGGATTTCTGCGCCGCCCTTCCTCCATAAGCCACCATTCGTAGCCGCGAGTGTAATCGTGATCTTGCGGCGTGCGCATATGGCTCGGCTCGGACCCGTCGGTAGAGTTTACGTCCGCGCCGATCTCCACCTTTAGATGTTGCAGCGAAGCACCGTAATGCGGCTTAAATAAGTAATCGAGAATCTGGCTGCGGTACGGTTCCGCATAATCGGGAAGCAGCCGCGAGGAAGCACCGGCACTCGCCGCACCGATGCCCTCGAACACGCGGCCGGTGGCTTTGCCGTCGATGACGATCGTTTTCGTTTGGGCACACGCAGAAATTGCCGCAGCCAACAACAGGCCGGTTCCGATCACGCCTACGTTGATTCTTGTCGAAGCCATGATTGTTCGATCTCCTCGAGCGTGCGGCCCTTCGTTTCGGGTACCGCGAGCCACACGATTGCAAACGTCACGACACAAAAGCCTGCGTAAATAAGGAACGCGCCCGTGGGGGAAACCGCCTTGGTTAGCGTCAAAAAAGTAACGGTGAGCAAGGTGCTCGCGCACCACAAACAAACAGTCGCGATCGACATCGCACGGCCGCGGATGCGTGTAGGAAATACTTCGGAGAGCAACACCCAAAAACCGGGGCCGAGGCCGATCGCGAATGCCGCGACGCAAAACAGCATCATCGTGAGGACAAGCGCGGCAGACGGGTTGCCACTCAAAAATGCTAAGCCCAGTCCAGCTTGTGAGAACGCCATGACGCTTGTGGAAACCATAAGCAACGGTCGCCTGCCGAGGCGATCGATCAGCCAGAGCGCGACGACGGTCGCGAGAGCATTCACCAGACCAACGATGACATTGGCGAAGATGGCCGCGTTCTCTGTTTCGTGCCCGACTTGTTTCTTGAAAATGAGAGCGCCGTAAAACAGGACCGTATTCATTCCTGTAATCTGTTGCAGAATTGCGAGTGAAACAGCGATCCACAACGGGCGGCGAAACGCTGGCATAAACAGCTCGCGTAACGTGCCGCTCTCCTCCGCGACCGTTTCCTCGATGCTCTTGAGTTCTTGCGCGGCGATGACGGGGCCGTTCACGCGCGTCAGGACGGCGAGTGCGTCGGAACTGTGCCCCTGCTCTACGAGCCAGCGCGGGCTTTCGGGCACAAAGAACAGCGCAACAAACAACGCCATCGAGGGTACGGCGGCGGCCACAAACATCCAGCGCCAGCTTTCGGGTCCAAGAAAGGACAAACTCCAATTCACCAGGTACGCGATCAGGATTCCGGACACAATCGCCATCTGGTTTAGCGAGACGAGACGCCCGCGCTTCTGGGCCGGCGAGACTTCGGCAATATAAAGTGGCGCAAGTACCGATCCCGCGCCGATTGCGAGGCCGCCGATGAAACGAGCCGCAATGAATTGCCCTAACGTCCGCGGCATGGCGGCGCCAATGGCCGAAGCCGCAAAACCCAGGCCAGTGATCATGAGCACGCGTCTTCTCCCGAGGCGATCCGTAAGCGAGCCCGCGAGCATCGAACCGAAAATGCATCCGAAAAGCAAACTGCTGGTGGCGATTTCGGTTTCGACATCCGTCAGGTGAAATTCGTTTTGCAGAAAGATGAGGGCGCCGTTGATGACAGCGATGTCGAATCCGAACAGCAGGCCCGCTGTTGCCGCCACGATAGCAGCGAGATAGACGTAGACGGAGCTGCCTTGTTCAGCCGCGACGGATTCTCGCGCTGTGCTCATCTTGTTTGTGCCGGCTGTTCGGCGCGGGTCAAAATGCGCGCGAGTTCCACCCGAGCCCAGAGATGATTCCGATCCAGATCGAGCACTTTTTGTAAGTCGCCGGCCGCTTCACCGTCGTATCCCAGACCGAGGTTCGCAAGACCGCGAACAAATAGACAATCGATTTGATTTCGTTTCTGAAGATCGTCATCGAACAGCAGGAAATTCGGAAGCGACGTGGCAAAGTAGTCGACCTTCACGGTCGCATGCATCTGCGCCTCGGCGGCTTGCCGCAAATTAGTAAGAGCTTCGGTCGCGGCAGCGTCATGTCCAAGTTTTCTCAGCGCGAGTGCGGCGTAATACGAGTGCCGGCTGGGACCAGGTCTTGCGGCCGCGGCAGCCGTCCAATTTGCCGCGGCTTGTTGTTCGCGCCCGAGCAGCGATGAGGCAATGCCGCTGAAATAATCGGCGTCGGCCTCCTCGGTCAGTAAGTGTTTCCCTTCGCCCAGATTGGGCGGATATCTTCGGGCAGCATCGAAGTGACGTAATGCTGTTCGGGCGTCGCCCCCATCGAGAGCATCGCGCCCAAGCAGCAGATGGGCGGCGAAAAATTGTCCCGAGACGAGACCTTCTCCGCCCTCCCATGGATGAAACCGGCGAGAACTCAAAATCGCGAGTGCCCGTTCGCTCTGGCCGGTCTGGTTACATAGGGTGACTAACTCTATTGTGAGGTCGTCGCGTTGATCGACTAACTCGCGCTGCTGCTCGAGTTCGGCCAGCCGTTGTTCCGGTGCTACTCCAGTCCGCTTTTGTAGCTGGTCGAATTCGTAGAGCAGGCGGGCGTCATTTGGATTCGCCTGCCGGGCACGGCGGTACGCCTCGAGAGCTTCGGTTGAATTACGGCGGACGTTGTAATACGCGATTCCGAGATTGCGCCAGGGAATTGAAAACGCCGGATCCAGCCTCGCTGCCTCTTCCCAATGATGAATCGCCTCCTCGGGGCGAAGTTTGTCATACAGCAGATTGCCTATGTAGTAATGGGCGCGCGCATCTTCAGGGAAGCGGTTCAAAGCAGCTTCGAGCACAATCATTTCTTCAAGCCGCGCGGGAAAACAATAATCGGGCGAAGCGTTACGGCCCAGTTCATAAAACTTCGCCACATCGGTTGTGTTCTGGTTTTGCTTGGCAACAAATGCGCGCGAGTAGAAGAGCATGGGACTGAGTTGCGTGTCATTCGCGTGCGCGAGGAAACTGTCGATGAGCTCCGCTGCTTCCGTCCAGAGCCCCGCGTGTGCATAATCGAACGCTAGATCGAGGCAGTTCTGCGCGTCGTGGCGCATGACTGCGAAAAGCTCATCCGTGAGCCGGTCGCGCTCGTCGCCTTCGCCGAGGAGTCGCATCTCGTTGCGACACCAGAAGTCGAGCCGATCGAGTTCCGTTGTTTCGCGTGCAATGCGGGTTGCTTCTTCGTATGTTTCTCGATTACGCAGAATGGCGGCTTTGAGGTTTCGAGCCTTCAGATGGTCGACATTCGTGTTCAGGGAACGATCGACATGCTCGAGTGCGCGTTCGAAACATCCGCGGCTCGAATCGATTGCGGCGAGTTCGTAATAAGCCGCGGATTGCCACGCGTAATTCCACGCCGCCTTATAGAACGCCGCGTAGGCATCATCGATTCTTTGCTCGAATGTGCGAGCTACGCCCAGGTTGTAGAACGGTTCGCCGTCGTAGGGATTGGGATTACGTTTTGTTAGCCGGCTTATCGCGGCCTCGAAATTGGCTCCTGCTTCGCCAAACTTACCTCGCCGGAGCGCGAGAAGGCCCAGCGCATTGTTCGAGCGCGCGTCGCCCGGGTCGCGCTTCAATGCCTCGCGCCAGTATGGTTCGGGGCTGCGCGTTGCGTGCCGATACTGTTCGAGGTGCAGACCCGTGACATACAGCTCATCCGTGCTCGCAATCGCCTCGGGCGCAGGAGGCTCAGTCGCGGGCGAGGGCAACTCGACATCGCGCGCCGGTTGGGGGGCATAGTGAATCAGCTCATTTCCATGCTGGTCGAAAACAGTTAATCGAAGCTGGGCATCAGTTAGAACCGAAACACGGCCGACAAATGGTTTGCCGGGTTGCAAATCGGTCTGCTCTTCAAACGCAGTGTTGTTACCGGCCGTGAGTACGACACGGGCATTCGCTATAGATTCGGTCGCGTAGATGCCAATGCTCCACTTACTCTCGTCCGTACGCTCGAGATTTACCGCAAGTAAACGATTCGCGTTCTTCGCCGGGCCTATCACCTGAATCGGATACCAGTATTGACTGAAGGTTTTCGTTTCATACGGGTGAAGCCAGGAAAAATCCGGCTGGTTGTCCGTGTAAACACCGGCCATTAACTCGACGTAAGGGCCATCCGAGTCGGTTAGCTCGCGGTCCCACGCGTAGCCGAATTCGGCATTACCCCACGTCCATAGTTTCTTGCCGGGTGCGATGTGGTGGTTCGCGTAATGAACCAGCCCGGCGCGTTTCGAGTAATCGTAACCGCCGACGAAGTCATAACTCGATTGCGTCGCCATGTACGAGGTCGGAACGGGAATGTTTTTATACCAGGAGATATCAACGCCTCGCCTGTAATCCACTCCGTAGTAGAAGTTGCGCGCGATGGGATACCACGACATGGCGCGTTTCGCGTGATCGGCAACGAAATGGACGTCGGGCGGAAAAAACGCCTGATACTGGTCGTGAACATGCACGCCGACGTTCGCCCACCAGAGAAAGGTCTGAACAAATGGTGTCCGATTATATAGACGAACCTTTGCTTCAAGGAACGCTTTACCGGGATAGAGGCAAATGCCGGCCATGCCTTTCATGCGGTTCATCGGCTCGTGCTCGCTCAACCAGACGATACGGCTGCCGTCTTCCCGCTCTTCGATCGCATATTCGACGGGCATGAAGGTCGAAGGACGGTGGTGCTGTGGCCAATTGAATTCGACCCCGCCTGAGATCCACGGGCCGAGCAGCCCGACGAGCGCCGGCTTGATCACCTGCTGGCGATAGAAAAACTCGTAACCGTTCGTCTTGTCCTGGCCAACATGAATGCGCCCACCGATCTCCGGCAGGATCATGACCCGTAAGAATTCGTTCTCGAGAAACACGGCTCGGTACGGCAGGTCGCGCTTTTCGTCGGAAACGCGGTCGGTAAACGGATTCGGGTACACCTTGCCGCTGCTCCCCTGATAGATGCGCTTGTCCAGAAACATCGGATTCTTATCGGGCGGCGGAGTCGGGTAGGTAGGAATCGTAACCGTTTCTTCCCATGCGCGAACGGAGCTCTCGTTGCCCATCGTGAGTCCTCGAACGTAGTCTACTCGCCTCTTCCGCAGGCGCCGCTCAGGGGCGGTTTGATATAGAGTGAATGCAGCAGCGAAGGGGGGATTTATGCCAGGCTATCACCGTTTTTTGCACACGAGTGCGCTCCTCGTCTTTGCGAGCTCCGCTTGGGCACAGATCGATCAAGGCGCGATTCGCGGCACCGTTCAGGATCCCAGCGGCGCCGTCATTCCTGCGGCGAAAGTCACGCTGACGAACGAAGGTACCGGACTGGCGCTCGATACGGCAACGGCCAGTGACGGGACCTATAGTTTCAGCCCAATCAAAATCGGCACGTACACAGTCACTGTGGAACACCCGGGATTCCAGAAGATTTCTCACGCCAACGTTCCCGTCGGCGCCAACGATCAGGTGAAGGTCGATTTCAGTCTGAATCCTGGACAAGTTACGCAGACCGTCGAAGTCACCTCGGCAATCCCGCTGCTTCAAACGCAATCCTCGACAGTGGGTCAGGATATTGGCTCGCAACAGGTGAACGATCTTCCCTTGAACGGTCGTAACTACACGTTTTTGGCCCAGACGGCGGCTGGTGTGACGGGG
>JAFAQG010001004.1 GCA_019246575.1 Acidobacteriaceae bacterium | reverse complement strand
GCCGGCCCTCTCTGCTCCGCTGAACGCTTTGATGGAGTTTTGCAAGGAGAAGATCGCAGATCCGGCCTGCCGTGCCTGCTCGGCGCCGTTCTGTGCATACGTCTCATCCACAGTTACACGAGCTTGCCGCTCGCTGAGCAGTTCAGGGAGCGTAGCTCGAACAAACATCTTGTATTGCGCAAGAGTATAGGATCGATACGTGTGTCCGGGGTTCCCGGCCACAAACACCAACTCGCCGTCTTTCGCACCCGCGGAATTCCATTTCAAATAGTTGTTCGTGTGTATGGGTTTGCCGTTCTCGTAGACACGAAAGATCGCCAGATCGAGGTCATAGCGCGGGTACGTAAAATTGTCCGGATCCCCTCCAAAGAACGCCGCCTGTTCCTCCGGCGCAAAAACAATTCGCACATCGGTGTAGCGTTTGTATCGATACAACCAGTACTCGCCGCCGCCATACAGCGTCACCAGTTGGCTTTGCAGTCCTGTCGCTTTGTTGCTGTCTTCTTCGAGCGCCCCGATTGCGGCGCGCCGCGCTGTTGCCTGCTCTTGCTCATTACGAATGCCTGAGATTCTATGGCTGATCTCGTCCGTCACATTCTGCATTGAGACAAGCACGTCCACTTCTAGATCAGGCGATTTGATCTCCTGGTCACGGGTTCGGGCATAGAAGCCGTTGCGGATGTAATCGTGCTCGGCGGAAGAGCTCTTCTGAAGCTGGCCGCGCGCGACGTGATGATTCGTTAGCAGCAGGCCGTCAGCACTGATGAAAGAACCCGATCCGCCGTCATTGATGCGCACGCAGGATAGGCGCAGATGCTCCAACCACTGCGGCGAAGGCGCCAATCCGTACTTGGACTGAAGATCCTGGACCGGCAGATTGTCGAAGGTCCACATCCCCTCATCGGCACAAGCGAAGCGAGCCAACGCACCAACTGTTAAAAAGAAGGAAGCAAGCCGCACATCAGCATGATAGTCCGTCAGCTTCGAACGCCACCGAGAACGTTCTCGAGACCTCTCAATTCCGCCTGCCGGCCCATCGCCACCAGATAATCGCCGGTCGAGATGGCCGTATCGGGCGGCGGATTGAAGAGCATCTCTCCGTTCGATTTCCGCAGCCCCAGGATGATGACGCCGAGATCGGTGCGAGCCGTAAGGTCGCCCACTCTTCGAGACGCGAAATCACTCGTTGCTTCAACCCGAACCTGCTCCATACCGACATTGAGATGCAGCGCTTCGGCCGTGAAGTCGAGAAACCGAATGACGTGCGGGTGGACGAGAGCCTGCGCGAGCCGCTGGCCGGTGATGCTGTAAGGCGAGAAGACAATGTCTGCGCCGGCGCGGCGTAGTTTATCGTCAGCCGCTTCTTCCACGGCGCGCGTAACCACGGTCAGCTTCGGATTCAAAGTCTTCGCCGAGAGTATGACGAACACATTATCGGCATCCGTCGCCAGCGCCGAGATGAAACCGCGCGCGCGCATCACTCCGGCCTCGCGTAAACATTCGTCGCGTGTCGCATCGGCCATCGTAGCGATCATGCCTGATTGGGTTGCGCGCTCAACCCGCTGCTCACTACGATCGATAACTACAAACTGAACTCCCGCACGCTGCAGCTCGCGGCATGCGCTCCGGCCCACGCGCCCGAACCCGCAAACGATGAAATGGTTTTTCATCTGCTCGATCATTCGCTTTTTCCTGCCTTTGCCGTACACATTATGAAGCTGCAGCTCGATAATCGTCTGCGTCATCGCGCCTACCGAAAAGAACATCGCCGTCACGCCGAACAGAATCAGAAACGAGTTGAATATGCGTCCGCCATGGCTTAGCGGCTGCAATTCCTGATACCCGACCGTCGTGATGGTGATCAACGTCATGTAGAAGGCGTCGAAAACCGAATAACCTTCAATCACTCGGAACCCAACCGTGCCCATACAGAGGGTCAGCACTAGCAGTCCGGCGACCAGCACTATGCGGCCGATGACGCGACGAGCCATCGCGGTATTCAGTATAAATTTTTGGGAATCCGCGCCGCTCTCAGCGAGAGACGCAGACCTTTTCACGTGCAGTTGCGGGAAGACGCCAGATGCCCGCAGCATCGGTGTCGCTCGAGAGCCGCTGATGCTCCTCCGTGTACGTCACCTTCTCATGCGGCTTGAGCTTCCAATACATGACCGTGCCGTTGTTAGGGACTGGCGGCGGCAAAAAGCAACGTTCCCTTACGGGCACGAGTGTGAGATGCCCAAACCTAGCCGGCTTCGTATCCCACCCCGCAGGACAGTTCTGCTGTTGGATACCC
>JAFAQG010000794.1 GCA_019246575.1 Acidobacteriaceae bacterium | reverse complement strand
AGCTGCATCCTTATTGGTGTATCCAGTCTCGTGCTGATATTCGTCGCCTCCGCTCTTTGGAGCAGGAGGACTTCTTTTGAAGCACTCGCGACAAGAATCGGATTGTCGCTTATTCTGGGCGGCGCAGTCGGAAATCTTTACGACCGCATCGTACACGGCATGGTCACGGATTTTTTGGAGGTTTATCACGGCCTCTGGTCGTTCCCGGCATTCAACGTTGCCGATAGCGCCATTACCGTCGGAGCAATCGCCCTGCTCATCGATTTAGTAAGGCCGCGACGCAAGCCGATATCCGACCGCTCGGAATTAGCGCGGAAATAGCGCCGCATGTTACCAAAGCTAGTTAGTATTGGGTCCTTTTACCTGCCGACATATGGTGTGCTTGTCGCGCTCGCCTTTCTGGCCGGACTCGGAGTCACACTGCGTCTGGCACGCCGCATAAGTTTAGCGCCGGACGAAATTACTAATCTGGCCGTCTACTGTGCCATTGCCGGAATCCTGGGAGCGAAGCTGTGCATGATCCTGTTCGATCTCGGGTACTATGTGCATCATCCCGGCGAAATTTTTACATTAGAAACGCTTCAAGCTGCCGGGGTGTTTCACGGCGGCTTCATAGCCGCCCTCGCAGTCGCAATCGTCTACATGCAGCAGCGGCGGCTGCCTCTATTGACGACCATGGACGTCTTCGCTCCCGGTGTCGCGCTCGGTCAATCCATCGGAAGGCTCGGCTGCTTTGCGGCCGGGTGCTGCTGGGGAAAGGATTGTAATCTACCCTGGGGCGTTCGCTTCCGCTCCGACGCAGCCGCGCCCGTGCCGCTCGACAGAACATTGCATCCCGTTCAGCTGTATGAATCGGCGGCGGACCTGATCATCTTCGCCGTGCTGTACCGGCATTTCAGCCGTTCGCATCGCAGCGGAAGCGTAATCGGACTTTATCTGATCCTTTACTCTGCCGCACGGTTTATCATCGAGTTCTACCGTGAACATGAACAGGCGCTTGCGGGTCCTTTTTCGTTGACGCAATGGATTGCGCTCGCGCTCTTCGTGACCGGCGCGCTCATTCTGCTTCGTGCACGCGAAACGTCGCCGGTTTCAACACCAAACATCGAACGCCTGCATGCGTAACCCCACGTGTGATCTGCATTTCGCGGATCGTTAGCACGGGAATCCCATGAGCTTGCGCCACCTCGCGGCGAACATCTCAATTCGACTCGCTAGCGCCGGGTCATTCGAACTTACCGAGGCGCTGTTTCTACGCCTGCTTGGAGTGGTTTACCTCGCCGCATTCGGATCGTTTTGGCCGCAGATTGTGGGCTTGATCGGGACGCGCGGCATCGTTCCCGCCGGACAGTTTCTTGCGGAAGCTCGCGCGGGACTCGGCGCAAAAGCTTTCCTCGAAATACCGACTCTCCTCTGGTTGCGCCTGACGGATTCGACACTCATGGCCTGCTGTATCATCGGATGCGTCGCTGCGATCTTCCTCATCGGGGGTTACTTTACTCGCATTGCCGCAGCAGTTTGCTGGGTGCTGTATCTATCTGTTGTCGTAGTCGGGCAGCCATTTACCAATTTTCAGTGGGATGCGCTGCTGCTCGAATCCGGCTTCCTCGCATTATTTGCCGGAACCCGGATTCTGGTTTGGGCTTATCGCTTCTTGCTTTTTCGGCTCATGTTCGAATCCGGAATGGTCAAGCTACTATCACATGACGCTAACTGGCGCAACCTGCACGCGTTGCGCTATCACTTCATGACGCAGCCGCTGCCCAACCCAATCGCTTATTATGCGTACCGATTGCCCGCGTGGATGCTTGATTCCATGACGGCTGCCACCCTGATGATCGAGCTCGTCGCGCCGTTTCTTCTGTTCGGACCAAGACGCGTCCGTCACATCGGTGCTGCGTTTCTGATGTTCCTTCAGGTCCTGATCATCGTTACGGGCAACTATGCATTCTTTAACATGCTGACGCTCGCGCTTTGCTTATGGGCTTTCGACGATTCCACCTTCATTCCTCTGACCCGCTTCTTACGGAGAGGTGTTCTGCGCGTTCCGAGGGCATCGTTGCAGTCCATCTTAAGCGCTGTTGTTATTGCGTTAATGTTACTCGGCGCAGTAGAACTGTTCGATATGGTTCTGCCGGTATTCGGCAGGCAATTTTCGAGGCTTACAGGGCTGGTTAGTCCCTTTGAAATTGTAAATACGTACGGACTGTTTGCCGTAATGACAACAACGCGCGCAGAAGTAATCATTGAGGGCTCCGATGACCAGGTTACTTGGAAAGAGTACTCGTTTCCGTACAAGCCCGGTGAGCTCCATCGCGGTTTGCCTTTCGTTGCGCCGTACCAGCCGCGGCTAGACTGGCAGATGTGGTTTGCAGGTCTAGGTAATTATCAGGAAAACACCTGGGTCGGTGGGTTAATGTATCGTTTGCTAACAGGAAACTCGCCGGCCCTGAACCTGATCGACACATCGCCATTTTCGAACCCGCCACGTTACGTGCGTGCACTGCTGTATGAGTACCGGTTCACTACTCCGGCGGAGCGCCGAGACACTGGCGCCGTTTGGCAGCGGACACTTTTAGGACCATGGTTCGGCCCCGTCTCTCTCCGAGCTCAGTGATGACGGAGCAAACTGTAGTCGAAGCAAACTGTAATCAATGAGCACCGTAGCGGAGCCTAAGCAGCGTAACAGCGGGACACACCAGACCCGTGCCGAACCGCGCTGGCCGGCGCTGGTTGCCATTCTCGCTATGGCGGGTCTTCATCTGCTGCTGCCGGAGCGCCTCACTCCTGGACCTACGTGGCTGATCGTGCTGCTCATCCTGGTAATGCTGGCCATCGCAGTCGTGTCGCACCATGCCGGGCGCTCAAATCTGAATCAGACGGCCGGCCTCGTCCTGCTGATGACTATCACAGTTACCTTAATTTGGTCCCTCGGCATGCTCATTTCAGGACTGCCGGGCAAGAAAGAAGGACCTACCGAATTACTGCGCTCCGCTGTGGCGCTCTGGGTTAGTAACATCCTCCTATTTGCATCCTGGTATTGGCGATTGGATGCAGGCGGCCCGCATCGTAGAGACACACGGTCTATGCACACGCAGGGCGCTTTCCTGTTTCCGCAGATGACGCTGCCGCCCGCGTTGAAAGCCGGGGCGGAAGCCTGGAAACCAGGTTTCGTCGACTATCTTTTTCTAGCGTTCAACACCAGCACGGCATTTTCGCCTACGGACGTTCCCGTACTCTCTGCCTGGGCCAAGATACTGATGATTATTCAAAGCTGCATATCGCTCGGAACCATCGCCATCCTCGCTGCCCGTGCCATTAACATCCTGTAGTGTTGCGTTCACCTCGTATTTCCGCTGGCCCGTGCCGGTTTTTCGGGCAACATCCTCACCATCGCTCGAACAAGCTTATCGCTCTAGATCGCGCCCGGAATAATAAACTATGGCCGCCGGAACGACCCTGCTCACCTTGGAACAGTTCAACGCGCAGTATGCAAATGAGCACGGGTACGAATACTGGTTCGGAGAGGTCGTCCAAAAAGGTATGCCCACCTGGTTACATGGACTCCTACAGCTCATTTTGGCTGAGTTCTTCTACAGAGCGGGGTACGCGACTGCCTCAGAGATCGATCTGCGCATTGACTCGAACTGGCAGCCGCGCCCCGACATCATCGCCGCGACGGAGATCGAGCAGCCGTACCCAACGAAACCGGTCGACATCGCAGCCGAGATTCTGTCCGACGACCCAATGACAAAAGTTTTTGAGAAATGCCGTAATTATGCACGGATCGCCGTTCGCCAAATTTTCGTATTCGATCCGGAAGCGAAAATGGCGTGGCAGTGGAGTCGAGAAACCAACAATCTCGAACGCATTCAAAGCGCAAATCTGACAAACGGGTCCACGCTCGAAGTCGATCAGATCTGGGCTGAGATGGCAGCCAGAATGGCTGCCCGGCGCGGTCCGTAAATCGCGAGTCACGGTCTTCCCCCAATTTCTCTTCAGGCCTCTCCCACCGACGAGTTCGTTTCGCAAAATCTCTCCAAGTCCCTCATTCTGCGGGAGCTCCGTCAATTGGGTTCGAATCGCAAACACCTTCCCAGCCGGTTTCGCTCGTTCGGTACGCGGCCTCGGAAGCCGGCTGCCCTTTGCTAATGTGAATCTAGTGTCATCGCCCTTAAACTTCCATCTGGAGCAGTATGAAGGGCCTCTCGACCTGCTTTTGGACCTTATTCGGAAGCAGCACATCAACATTTACGACATCCCGATCGCGCGCATCACGGCGCAGTATCTCGAGTACATGCAGCGCGCGATGGAACTCGATATAGAGCTCAGCTCCGAGTTCGTCTACATGGCTGCGACGCTGATCCATATCAAGAGCAAAATGCTGCTGCCTCAGGATCCGGAGCTGCAGAAAATCGCACCGGAAGGGGATCCGCGGCAGGAGCTGGTCGACCAGCTAATCGAGCACGAGCGCTTTAAGAACGCCGCGGAGATGCTGCTGCAGAAGCGCGTCATCGAGGAAGCCGTCTGGTCGAATCCGCAGATGGACCGCTTTGTGGCCGAAGATGAGGGGCCCGGTCTCGCGGTCACCATCTTCGACCTGGTGAAGACGTTTCAAACGGTGCTTGAACGCGCGAAGAACCGGCCGATCTATCAAGTCGAGAAGGAAGATGTCAGCGTCCCGCAGATGGCTCAGCTCCTGCAAGAGCGGCTCGCGCGATCGCATCAGGAAATCATTTCGGCAACGCAATTATTCGATCAGCAGCGCAGCCGCCGGGCTATCATCTGCCTTTTCCTCGCTATTCTCGAGCTCGTTAAGAGGCAGGCGGTAGAACTTGCGCAGGGCGAGGCTTTCGGCGATATTGCCCTGCGCCGCGGTTCGGCGTTTGAGCACGTCCAGAGCTCGGGCCAAGAACTCGCGGCCGTCGAACACGAATATCACTGAGCAGCATGGAAGAAGTACAGGAAAAGCAAGAGGCGGCTGAAATCGCGATTGAGCCGGATAGCCGGGACGAGTCCGCCG
>JAFAQG010000211.1 GCA_019246575.1 Acidobacteriaceae bacterium | reverse complement strand
GAGGCATGTCTTCAATCAGGACGTGCGAGCTGAGCGCGTGCGTACTTGACCCGAGACTCCAAACATGCAGATCGTGGACGTCCAGCACGCCTTCGACGCCCGACATCGCTTTCTTCACGGTCCTGAGCTCGAGGCCCCGCGGCAACCCCTCGAGCAATATATTGAGCGATTCTCGAATGATGTCCCACGCCGTGTAGACGATCAGAAGCGCGAGTGCGATCGACAGGACGGGATCGATATACATCCAGCCGGTAAAGCGAATAACAAGTGCGCCGGCGATAATTGCCGCGGCGCCAAGCGCATCGCCGAGCATATGGATGAACGCGGCTCGTATGTTGAGATCGCCTTTTTGTCCGCGATGGAGCGCGAGCATAATGACGCCGTTCAAAACAAGCGCAGCGGCCGCGACCCATAGCATGACGCTCTCATTGACTGCCCGGGGATGAAGGATTCGCACCACTGCTTGCCAAAGAATGACGACCGAAATTAGAACGAGTGTTGCGGCGTTCAGAAACGCTGTGATGACACCGGCGCGCTGGTAGCCGAATGTTTTCGTCTGGTCGGCGGGCCTGGATTGCAGATACAGTCCGACGGCGGCCAGCAAAAGTGCCAGACTATCTGTGAAATTATGGCCGGCATCGGAGAGAAGCGCTAAACTGCTCGCGCGAAATCCGGCGTAAACCTCAAAAGCCGTGAAAACAAGTGTGGCCACCAGAGAAGCACGCAGGATCCAACCGGTTCCGTGTGCGTGATGATGATGACTCAAAGAGGGGCAGCCTCTGCCTCCAATTTACGACAATGATCGTCGGCGCCACTACGAGCGCCAGAGTGTCGCTCGTTCAGCCGCCTTCAGATGCCGCCGAACGTGCGAACACTCCCAGCGGGACGGAGGTGCTCCCGCAAACCCGAACGTAGTCTTCACGCTGTGCCCCGAGCGGATAAGCCGGCTTGATCTACTCGGCTTCGCAGCTCACGTGTGTGTTCCAATCGGCAAACGCGCCGTATGGGTTCTCACGCCAGGCCCAAACGTGCAGCTCGAAAAATGCTGCCAAGCCGAAGCGGTTCGGGCTGTTCACGAATTGGAACGCTTGGCCTTCGAGCATTGGAGGGCTATTGTGACGCGTCATCCAGAGGTCAGCGTCGACTATGAACTCGACCCCAACGAGCCGCAGCCCACGGTTCGACGGTTCATAGATCAAGGCCTCGGGTCGCGATGCATCGATGTCGCCGTCACCAACCAAACTTAGATTGATGTAGTGCACCCCCATCGCGCCGTGATCCGGACCACTAACGCAACCAAACAGCGGTTGGTAGCCGGCGGCGATGGCGGCCGAAACATCCATGAATTGCCGGGTGTTGTTTCGAACGATTTCCACCAGCTTGGCGGAAACTTGGTGGCCAGGGCCGGCATGCTGCTCTTGTACATCGTCTGCAGCAGGGTGACAATTCACCGCCGCCGGCAGAAGGGCCAATACAGTGAAACGCCGAGCGGTGGCAATTAACGTGTGAATAATGGTTTCGATTAGGATGTTCATAGATACTCTCTCTTGAAAACAGCGCGAAGCAAACAAAGCTTCACCCTTGCAGAAGATGAGTACCGTGAGTGATAGCGCCGCCCGCACGAACAGCTGCCGCGATGTGAATCACCTCGGCGAGTTCTTGTTCAGTCACTCCGGCCTTTACGGCCTGCTGCCGATGGACTTCAATGCAGTACGCACACTGTGTGGTCAGGGCAACTGCGATTGCCATCAGTTCCTTGTACTTCTTAGGAATGGCTCCCGGCGTTAGGGCCGCCTTATCGTACGCCCAGAAAGCGGCCGTCGCGTCCGGCGCCAATGTGTCATTCTTGGGCAGCTTCTTCAGATTTTCCATAGTGATCATCGATTTGGTGTTCCTTCCTGTCATTCGCTGACATCGCGGGGTGTTTTGCCCCACGGCTACGATTGTGCTCAGCGATCCTCGAATTGACCATGCCCTTGCGTCCTGAGTTCTTGCTCAGTGCGCCGGAACGGGAAAATTGATATGCTTGCCGTCTCAGAAACTTTGCAAATAGTCCAGAGGAGACGATGGACGCCTTTTCGGAAATTCTGAATGGAATCAAGTTAAACGGCGCCTTGTTCTTCAATGCGGAGTTCTCGGCGCCTTGGGGCTTCGCGGCGCCACCTTCGTGGACGCTGGCTCCCGCTCTGGCGCCCGGTGCTCCTCATCTCGTGATTTATCACTTCGTCATAGATGGCCGCGCCGCGGCGCGGACTGTCGAGGGGCAAACGCTAACGCTAGAACCGGGAGACGTCGTGGTTCTTCCGCATGGAGATCCTCACTTCTTCACCAGCGGAGCGGAGTGCGCTCAAACAACGCAAACCGACGCGGTCGTGCAGAAAGTCATGACTCACGATTTCGCCGCTCTGCGCGTGGGCGGCGGTGGCGAGACAACCCGCTTTGTCTGTGGATTTATGGCCTGCGATCTGCACTTGAGCCGGCCGATCCTCGGTGGTTTGCCGCCAATCTTCAAAGTGAACATCAGGACCGATCTCGCCGGTCATTGGCTTGAGAATTCCATTCTGCATCTGGTTGATGAGGCAGCTTCGGAGCGAGTCGGCACTCAAGCGATGTTGGCTAAGCTCTCTGAGGCCCTCTTTGTCGATGCCCTGCGCCGGTACGTTGCGACTCTGTCCGAGAAAGAGACGGGCTGGCTTGCCGGAAGTCGCGATTCGATCGTAGGAAAGAGCCTCGCATTGATGCACAAACGGCTAGACTACCCCTGGACCATTGCCGGTCTGGCGAGGGAGGTTGGGATTTCCCGTTCCAGGTTGGTGGAACGGTTCACACAGTATTTGTCAGAACCGCCGATGACGTATCTCACACGGTGGCGGCTCCAGTTTGCTGCCCACCGGTTATCGAGAACTTCAAGGGCCGTAGCGGAAATCGCGGCTGATGTTGGATACCAATCCGAAGCAGCTTTCAGCCGGGCCTTTAACCGTCAGTTCGGAGTGCCTCCGGCCCGATATCGTCGCGAACAAAAAAAACCCCGAGACGGAGTCACCGAACGGCACTCATGAGTTGGGTGCGTTGGCACACGCGGTGGCTAGCGGACCCCGCCGATAGAGCGGCAACATCGT
>JAFAQG010001013.1 GCA_019246575.1 Acidobacteriaceae bacterium | reverse complement strand
CAAAGGAGGCAAAAAAACACACACCAACTGCGAGACTGGCAAAACGATTCATAGCTCCCCCTCCGATCGGAATACATACAGTATCCCGGCCGCGTATCAACAGTACATCTGGATCGTTACGATTGTATTTCTTTTTTGTGCAGGCAGGTCGGCCGAGTTAACCGGCAGCGGATTACAGAGTGCGATCAAGCTTTGGCAGTTCTTTGACGCGGTTCCAGCCCTCTCCTACATTTACTCGCTCGACCGTGATGTCGTCGAAATACGTATCGAGCACGGCCGCGCGCTCCTGAGCAAGCGGCGGTGAGCAGTAGTCCTCTTCTTCCCACACTGCCGTGCCATCAGGCTGGAGTCGAGCATTTTCGAGAGAGTAGGTCAGAGCTTTCCCGAAGGGGCGCAAAGCCGCGAATGCGTTCTCGCGCAGCCGCTCGGTGAGCTCGTCAAGTCTTTCGGCTCTCGGCTTTGCAGATACCAGATAATGAGCCATACTCGGGGCGCTTCGCTAGGAGACACGTTCTTTGACGTAGTGAGCCGCACTCTCGATGGCGCCTGCCGCTATGGCGGTGCCTTGCCGGGCGGCTTTCGCGGCTTCGGTAAGCTGTGGCTGCACCTTCTCGGCGACGTCGCCCAGTGTTCCGGCGGCTGTTTCGAGCCCGGAAAGCACTCGTTTTCGGCCGGTCTCGTAGGCTTCGCGGAGCCTGTTCCGTGACCACGCCACACAAACCGGGGCAATCATAGCGAATCCGACTCCGGTCAGTGCGGCCCCCAGCCCGATCAGCGTTACGCCGATATACCCATTTTTCGATTGCCTGTCCATAATTTCCTTCCCACTATGGTATTCGAACGGCGTTTAAACAGACCGGGCGCTCACAACTTCAAGAAATGCGCGTCTATTTTTTGAAGGGAGAACTATGGTCGATAGAGGAGAGTTTCTTGGGCCGGAGGCGGTGCCCGAGGTCCGCGACCGCCTGGTTGCGGCCCGTACGTCGAGTCTGATCTGCCTTATGGCGGGCCTGTGGTATTTCGTTTCCCCATGGGCGTACTTTGGTGTTTCGGAGCAACCAATCGCCTGGAGTGCCTGGCTGGTTGGCGCATTGATGGTTCTCATTGCGCTGGCGCGGCTGTTGCGCCCGGGGATTTCGACCCCGCTCGCATGGATCAACGCGGCACTTGGGGTTTGGGTGTTCGTATCGCCGTGGGTCTGCAGTTACCGGGGGAACCCGGGATTCTGGCCGAATAGCGTGTGCGTTGGTGTTGTCGTCGCCGGATTTTCGATCTTTTCCGCAATGAGCAGCAAGGCACTCCGGCCGCTCATGTTCGTTTGGCGGCATTAAGGGGCGCAGTTCGATACCGGATGTCCGCCCGAAGGGCGGCATCCGACCGCTTTATTACTTTTTGTCCGATGGCGTTCCGGACTGAGCGTTCCCCTTTTGCGCAAGGTCTTCTTCGACGGTTTCCCGTTCTCCCTCGGCTTGGGAAGGGATAGGGCGCTGTTCGGCCGCGAGTGTCGCGTCGCGCTGATCCGACGATTTTTCTTTATCGCTCATGCAGGGTAGATCAAGTACACCGAGCCGATGTTACAGGTTCAAGCTTCGACCGACACCTTATAGATCGTTGTCGATCGGAACTGTTCCCCGGGCGATAACTCTGTGGTTGGGAACTCCGGATGGTGCGGCGTATCTGGGAAATGCTGCGTCTCAAAGCAGAAAGCGCTGCGAAAACCGTATGTCACGCCGCCCTTGCCATTCGCTATTCCGCTTAAATGGTTGCCCGTGTAGAACTGCATTCCGGGCTGGTCCGTAAACACCTGAAGAACGCGTCCGGAGTTCGGATGCACCGCACGCGCCGCGAATGAAACGCCGGGACCGTCATGGTTCAAAACAAAGTTGTGGTCGTAACCGATACCTAACTTCAACTGCTCTTCCTTCCAATCGATCCGGTCGCCAATGCGGGTGGGAGTTCGGAAGTCGAATGGGGTGCCGGCTACACTTCTCAGCTCGCCAGTAGGAACGTGATCCTGATTCACAGGCGTGAATTGATCAGCGTTAATGGTCACGACGTGATCGAGGACTTCATCCCCTCCTCGGCCTGCCAAGTCGAAATAGGAATGGTTAGTCAAATTCAGGATCGTTTTCTTGTCCGTCGTCGCGCTGTATTCGATGCGTAACTCATTATCGTTTGTGAGGGAGTAGATGACTGTAGTTGCGAGGTTACCCGGATAGCCTTCTTCACCGTCTCGACTCAAATATGTCAGTTCGAGAACGGGGCCACCCGGCCGCTCGAGTTCACGCGGATTCCAGACAACTTTATCGAAGCCGATCAGGCCGCCGTGGAGGGAGTTATTGCCGCTGTTGCGAGGCAGCTTATAAGTCTGGCCGTCTAGCGTGAACTCTGCATTCGAAATTCGATTCGCAAACCGCCCGACAATCGCGCCGAAATAGGGATTCTTCTCGAGGTAACCATCCAGGTTGTCGAATCCGAGCACGAGGTCTGCGGCCGTTCCGTTGCGGTCGGGTGCTTTCAGCGTGACGACTCTGCCGCCGTAATTGGTAATCGAAGTTTCGATTCCGTTTGAATTGCGAAACGTGTAAAGATATAATTCCTCGCCGGACGGCGTTTTGCCGAACACTTCTTTTGTAAGTTGCGTCATCGGAGGCTATCCCGTTGCACGGGTTGCGGCGCCTGGTTGCGGTGGCCAGGAGACTTTTTCTCCGCGCCGAAGCGCCAGGTTTGCGATATGTCCCGCCCGAGCGGCCGCAACTCCGGCCTCCACCGGAGCATTCGGCTGTTTCCGGCTTCTCACGCATTGAAAAAAGTTCCGCATGTGTGTCACTGTTCCGTCCTCGACGTTGTGCTCGGTGAGGACAGGATTCTGTACGGCTCTGCCCTCGCGGTAAACACTCATGCCGCTTCGGTTGACTTTCAGCGTGGCCTCTGTGCCGCGAAACTCCAGCCCGCCATCGTCGATGGAAGACACCATGGTGCCCTCGTAGACAACCTGGAACCCGGGGTATCGGAGCGAAGACTGGATGGTGTCGGGGCACCGCAACTGCTCAAAGACGTAGCGGTCACCCAGCGTCTGAACGAGCCGCGGCTCATCGGCCTTCATCGCCCAGTGCACGACGTC
>JAFAQG010001012.1 GCA_019246575.1 Acidobacteriaceae bacterium | reverse complement strand
CGACGCCGAACTCAGATCGACAGCGGTATTGCCTTCTGCTTGAACACCCTGCAAACCGAGGCTCTGCGCATCGACCGAAGCCTTGCTCAGGTCGAGGCTGATGGTTCCATTGTTGGTCGCGGCTGTGCTGGTGGCGCCCTTGCCGCCGCCGATGAACACCGACAGCGCCTGCGCGTACTGGCCACCCTGGTTCATACCAATACTGGTGGCCTGACGCGTGATTTCCTGAATAACGCTCTGGAATTCGGCGTTCAACGTGTTGCGGTTACCGCTGAACGTGCCGGAGGCCGATTCGGTGGCCAGCGTACGAGCACGATCGAGCAGTGTCGAGATATTGTTCATGCCGCCATCGACTGTTTGCAGCGTCGCCAAACCGTTGTTGGCGTTCTGAATACCCTGATTCAGCACCGCTTCGTCGGAACGGAAGCCGTTCGCGATGGCCAAACCCGCGGCGTCATCGCCCGAGTTCACAATGCGCAGACCGGATGTAACTTCGTTAATGGTGTGCGCTTGAAAGTTGCTGCTGTTCTGCAGATAATTCTGCGCTTCGAGCGAGGCAAGGTTCGTGTTAATTGAAAACGACATTTATTCTCCTGGAAGGCTTATATGCCAGGGATCATCCCTAGCCAGCGGATAAGCTCCGCTAGACTTCTTCCGCTGTTCTTATCGGAATGGAAGTATGAAACTTCCGGAGAAAGTTGCCGTGCGACGCTTAGAAGCGTAAATAGAGTGGTAAAGCCGACTTCCATCAGGAATGCGTGACCGACTTGCAAAATTCATAAGACCGTACGCCGGAGCAGACTTGATATTAAGGGGACGGGCAACAACACTGTCCACGCGCCGACTACGAATCGCGCCAAGGGGAACGAGCCGCGCCACGGTTTCGAGCCGCGCGCAATGACGACCGAAAAGCGGTATGATTACATCGAAGGGGCCAGCAGGTTACGGCTGCCAGCCCCAAACGATCAAGCTACAGGTCGATTTCGACCCGCAACTTGGTTCGTCGTTTCCTGATTAAATAATCAGGAGCATTACGAACGCGAGAAGATACATAGGCTGTACCTCCTTTCTGCTTTGCAGCGCACAGGCCGTTTTGCGCGAATGATGGATTGCCGACCCCGCTGTGCCCAGCGGGGTTTGCTGTTTATGAAGCCCGTACGTGCTTCCAGCAACCGCCACCGACCTCGAAACAGAACCTTTGAAGGGTAACACGGTTAACCCGCCCAATCTGGCTATATGTGCCTGAACCGCAAGGCCGCCGGTACATCGCGACTGCCGTGGACGATGGTGATTATCTGAACAGGCTTCGCGTCTGCGTGATACGCGATGAGGTAATCCCGAACGGGCCAGAAGAGAATTGGGCGATCTTCGACAAGATCCTGGCGTTTGTGACCGATTCCAGGGTTTCGCGCGATGGATCTGAAAGCCTCAACGAATTCAACGAGCATCTGCCTGGCGGTTCGCTGCCGCCAGCCTGTAAATAGTAATCGCGGATCTCAGTGAGGTCTGCTTGCGCAAGTGAGGAGAGAACATACCGGCTCATCGGCGCCGGCTATTTTTCCTTCGCTGATCGAGGGTGCCCAGCAGATTCTTCATGAATACCTCACCATCAGCACCCTCGCCGCGGGCGATTGAGGCGAGCCCGGTATCGACCCTCTCCCGAAGTTCTCTGATTTGATGAGTGCGTGTTGCTTCGTATTCTTCGAGAAGCCGGACGGCTTCGCGAATCACCTCGCTAGCCGAGGCGTATCGGCCACTTTGAACTTTACCTTGAATGAAGCTCTCGAGCTCCGGCGTCAACGAAATGTTCATCGTATGCTCGGGCACAGAATAGCAAAAAATAGCAAAACTTGACTTGCCCGGTGCCGAGCGTCGACTTTTCGACGGCGGGATCTCGTCACTAACGCAACCATGTCCGGCTAACTCGCTGATTCCAGTACGCAGGCTTTGGCGCGGCGGCTGCATTGGGTTACACCGCATGGTGGATCCGGTCTCGCGATCGCTCGAAAAATACATGGACGTTCTGGCCGCGCGCCAGAAAGTGGTCGCGTCCAACATTGCCAATGTCGACACGCCGGGCTATCACACCCAGGATGTGGATTTTCAGAGCGAGTTCAACAGCTTGCTCAGCGGGGCTTCGCAAGGACCGGTGGCACACGACGTGATCGGACTCAAGGTAAAGAACGACGGCAACAATGTCGATCTCGACCGGGAA
The DNA here is from genome assembly GCA_019246575.1 of Acidobacteriaceae bacterium. Next base: position 321 of record JAFAQG010001012.1, on the reverse strand, counting down.
GCGCGAATGTTATCTGAAAATTCCATTCGCTTCTCAGTCGCCAGCAACCTGATGAAGACCCAATTGCGAGTGCTCAAGACCGCGATTCACGAAGGGCAGGGCGCATGAGCCTGTTTTCGTCTCTTTCGGTCAGCGCTTCCGGTATGACCGCGCAGCGCACGCGCGCCGAACTGCTGGTGGAAAATCTCGCCAACGCCGAGACAACACGCACGCCCGACGGCGGACCGTACCGTCGCAAAGACGTGGTCTTTCAATCGCAAGGCGTCGACTCGCCGTTCGCCGGTGTGCTGTCGGACGAAATGAACGGCGGCGCAACGGGTG
>JAFAQG010000956.1 GCA_019246575.1 Acidobacteriaceae bacterium | reverse complement strand
GCCTTCGTGCTGACGCGGGTCATGACGAGTCTGCTGTTCGGAGTGAGCACGACGGACGTGATCACGTTCAGCGCCGTCACCGCGGTTCTCGCCGCAGTGGCATTGGCCGCGACCGCCGTTCCCGCGCGCCGCGCGACGCTGCTCGACCCGATCGCCGTGCTGCGCGAGGAATAATTCGGAGCCGCCTGGAGGGCGAAATACGATCGGGGTAATCGCGTCAGGGCACGGTTTGGCGTTTATAACCGGCCAATGTTCTGGGTGAGGGCTCGCGGCCGGCAACGGAAGGCAGTATTCTTTTTTCGTCCGAGACTGACTTTACCGGGAGGGTGAAGGCCGGTCCCCCAGATCGAAACTTGGCAGCGACGGTCAGCGGCGGCCTTCACGCCAGCCGTGATTCTCTTTATCGCACTGCCAGAGTTGAAAGACAATATCGAGCCGGGGTGATTCCGCTGGACCTCCTGCCGAGGCGGTGTCCCGTTTGCCTTGACGAAACGATCATTGGCCACGGGCGGCGACTGCGTCAGAGCCACGACGACCAGCACGAAAACATCTGGGTAAGGCGCGGAATCTGCGAGCCGTGCGGGAAAACGTTCACGATCTTGCCCGATTGGCTGGCGCCATCCGGCCACTACAGCCTTCACTGCCGGCAGCAAGCCTGTGAACACATTGTCGCCGGTGATACTGCCGAGCAAGCCGCACCGTACTGTAAAGACGCGGCGCGCTTGCCCGATCCATCCACCGTGCGCCGATGGGCACAACGGCGACTGATCAGCTTGTGGTGCTGGATTAAGGTCGGAGTAAAAGACCAGCACTTTCTGCGGACACCCACCATCCTCGCCTGGGATCTCGGCGGGCTCTGCCGTATTCTGCCGATCGAGGCAAGAAGTCCATGAGCCGTCAGGCTGTCGAAGAGTTGAAACAGCAGATTCCGCTACTGGATTATCTCCAAGCCCATGATTGGCGGCCGATCCGACAACTTAGCCGGAGCCGATTGATGGGAGTGTGTCCGCTGCACGAAGACCATCAACCAAGTTTTCTGGTGGATGCCTCCAAAAACCTGTTCTACTGTTATGGCTGCAACCGCGGCGGCGACGTGATTCGCTTCGCCGAACTCTATCATCAGGTTAGGTTCCCGCGAGCATTGGTCCTACTCCACCAGTGGCTCGGCCTGCCGCCATTATTACGGGAAACCACAGAGTTCTATCGCATACAGCTACACCGTCACTCCGAAGCGGTCGCCTATCTGTATCAGCGGGGAGTCCGCTCATCGGAATTGATTGAGCATATGCGGATCGGCTACGCCCCCGGCGGTTGCTTGCGAGGTTGGCTGACGGAGTTGGGTTACTCCAGCTTGTCTTTGCGTGAAGCCGGACTGGTCTCCGCCGCCGGATCTGACACCTACATGCGCCGTGTGGTGTTTCCTCTGGAAGGCAACCTCTATGGACGCAGCCTGTCTGCGGCGGCGCCACCGCATCGTTTTCTGCCGGGAGCCAAAGGCGGCCTGTATGTATGGGACCAGGTCCAGCGATACCCGGAAGTGATTCTGGTCGAGGGTCTGTTCGACTACGCTGCATTGTGGCAGGCCGGTCTCCATAACGTCACCTGCTCGATGGGCGCCCATCTCAACGCGCGTCAGTTCCGCCAACTCTGCGACGGTCCACGAACTGTCTACGTGGCCTTCGATGCCGACACCAACGGCAGCGGGCAAAAAGCGGCGCAATCACTTGCCAGCCGGCTCACAGAGCACGGCGTAAGCGCGCGCACGATTTCGCTGCCCGAAGGGCACGATCCAAACAGCTTCTTTGCCCATGGCGGCGATGCTCATCAGTTCCAGTCTGATCGGGGTCAAGTATTTTTCTTTTCGGGGACGATTATTTTTCCCGATGCTCGTTGGGTGTGGCGAGGCTGAACAGCCGAGCGTGGTTTTTTGTTTTTAGAGGAGGGCATAGTAGCTGTGGGAAAGTGGGAAACCTGCTTTTGGTTTTCCACTTTTCCATCGGCTGTCGTGAGGGCCTGTGTGGAATGTGGGAATCGCGAAGCGATTTCCAAGGGCTGTGGAAAGCGGGGTGTGCTTTCCATAGCCCGTCATTTCCACAGGCGAGCTTTTATTCGCCGGCCGCGTCGGCTTTTGCTTTTTTGGCCTGCTCGACTCGATAGCTTGGAATGTTGAGTTCGAGAATAACGCAGTGGTGGACAAGCCGGTCGATCGCGGCCGCAGTGGTCATCGGATCTTTGAAGATCCCTTCCCATTTCGAGAACGGCAGATTGCTGGAGATCAGGACACTGCCACGCTCGTAGCGTTCCGCTAACAGCGTGAAGAGAACTTCCATTTCTTCACGGCTCTGCTGCACATATCCGAGATCATCGATAATCAATCCTTCGAAGTGCGCCAACTTCTTAATGAGGCGGCTCAGCTTCAGATCTCGTTTGGCAACGAGCAGATCCTGGACCAGGAGCGCGGCGGTCGTGAAGTACATGCGTCGGCCGCGCGCAATCAGCTCTTGCCCAATAGCGCACAACAGATGGGTCTTGCCACTGCCAGGATTTCCAAAGGCTAGGACGTTGTCACGCCGGTCCAGCACGTCGCCTTCCATCAGAGATTTCGTCAGAAGTGCTACTTTGGGCGGCAGCCTTTTGAGATTGAAGTTGGCCAGGGCCTTTTCCGCCGGGATGCGTGATTGGCGGAGCAGTCGTTGGATTCGTTTCTGAGAGCGGTCCTGCGTTTCTCGAGTGACCAGATCCAGAAGATAACGTTCATAGCTCAGAGTCTCGCGCTCCGCTAAACGGGCCGCTTCCTCGTAGATCCGTTTCACCGTGGGCAGATGCAACTCTGTCAGCCCCTCCGTCAGGGCAGCCTTCACGTCGACGGCATCGGTCGTCACGCCGCCGGATCCTCTCTTGTCAGAAGCTCATCGAAGACGGACAGACAAACGGGATCGATGGTGATAGTGGTCAGCGGAGCAGGAGTATTTTCTTCCGTAAGCCGAGCCGCCCCTTCCGCATTCAGAGCCTGTTGGCTCCCCAGCAGAAAGCGGATGGCGCCCTCGACCCGGTCCTCTCCGCGGCGAGCCGCTAATAATAGGATGGCCAGGTACTCCCGGGCGCCGCGTTTCGGTCCCAGTTCCTCGCGCAGCGCATCGTATGCCAAACGGAACCAACTGGTCGGAAACAGATCGCTCCGGTAACGATAACTTTCAAATGCACCCGGCTTTCTCACGAGCCAGTCGATAATATGCCGGTAATCAACCCGGTGTCTGCCTCGGCCGCGTAAACGCGGCAGTTCCTCGACTTTGCGATCGGCGTACCAGATCTCGACTGTGTCGGGCAACACCCGTGCCTCGACCATCTCGCCGATCAGCCGGCTATGCACCGAATAATAGTTCCGATGAACGGTCACCAGACTTCCCGGACTGACACGTACCCGTTCGCGGCGCGCTGCCTCCAATCGTTGTTCCGGTAAGGCCCTCAGCCTGGCTACTTCCTCCAGATAACGTTCCTGCCGTCCGGCATTCAGGCGCGTGAACAGCTTGTTGAGAAACAGCTGATAAGCGGCCACACTGGGAAAGTCACGGCTGCCGCGCAACATCAGCGCCTGATCGACCGTTTGCTTGAATCGGTAATGCCGCTGTTCGACGTCACCGTTTTCATTCGCCTGACCAGCCTGCGCCTTCTGTCCGCGCAGCTGGTAATGTCGCAACAGCCCTTCGTAGGCTCGTGTAAACTCTTTCCCGTCACACAGGTTGTTCACCGCCGCGCTCATCCGGTCCGTTCGATGCTCAAGCGGAACGCCGCCTAACTGCCATAGTGCATTCTGCAGTCCCGCGCTCAGGCTCTCGAATGTTTCTGAGTAACAGACAGTTCCCGTTTCCCAGTTCGAGTACGTCAGAACGAAGTGATAAATCAGATGCGGAAATGCTTGCCTGTTGATCGTGATGCCCAACTCCCGGCAGTGTGTAAAGTCCGATTGACACAACTCCCCAGGTCGATGATCCTGGGCAAAGAACACTTCCCGTGGAGGTCCTTCCGTGGCCCGCCAGTACTTGATTCGGCGCCGCAGAGTTCTCACTTGCCCATCGCCAAACCGGCCGGGATACGTTCGCTGCAGATGCTCAAATAACGTCTTCGCCTGTAGATTTGGCTCGGCTATCAGCAACTGCCGAATCTCTTCCCAGGTGTCCACGAACGGATCCGGTCGTGTTCGCCACGTGTGTTTTTGTCGCATTTCGCTCGGCAAACGCCGATCTCGCAGGTACTTCCGCGCTGTCTTCGGGTCCATTCCTGCCTTTGCCGCAGCAACTTCCAACGCGAAAGTCCGCGCCAGTAGCCACAGCCGCTTTACCTGCTGATCGCTCACCATACAAGTCGTCTTCGACTTGTATCGGTTTCGACCTGCCAGCCAACGGGAATTTTAATTGTCCCCGGCTGAATTTCAATTGTCCGCGATCAGCGTGGTGGCCGTCGAAGAAGTTCCCTGGGGTGACGGCAAGCGCACCTTGACGAAGGCGTATATGCTCTTCCTAGCCCGTTGGGCACGCCGCCTTTCCTGGAAAGAGACCGCTGAAGCATTTCGCACCTCGTGGGATAAGGTTT
>JAFAQG010000911.1 GCA_019246575.1 Acidobacteriaceae bacterium | reverse complement strand
GGGCCGCTCAGGCACTCGGAGTCACCCCGGCACAAGTCTTTCGCGGGCCTACGCCGGGCGACATGGACGGCCCCTACGTTTCTCAATTTCTGCTCAGGCCCATTCCATACGGCTCCGGCAAGATTGACCAACGCTATCGCGTTCCGGAAACCGGCAGCGATTTCATGACGACCTTTGGCGAGTGGTCGCAAATCCAGATTGGGATGCCACCGTGGCGTGAAGGGCGGTATCTGAGTACGCCGCGATACATCCTAAACGGACGGGATCTCGCCGAGTTCGTGCATTACGATTACTCGTTTCAAGCCTATGTGAACGCGGCTCTCATTTTATTCGACAACGGGCCGCACACGATCCTGAACTGCAATCCCTTTCGTAGCTTCAACAATCCCTACCGGAATTCCCGCATCCAAGATGGTTTCGTTACATTCGGGCAGGCGGAGGTCATGGACTGGATCGGCCGCGTCACAACGGCAGCACTCAAAGCCGCTTACTGCCAGAAGTGGATGGTTCATCGCCGCTTGCGGCCGGAAGAGCTAGGCGGACTTATTCACCAGACAAAGCTCGGCACGAGAATCTATGCAGTGCATGCGGATTGCCTGAGGTCTCCAGCTCTTGAAGTAACACACGGTCACACCGGAAGCTATCTTCTGCCGCAAGCATATCCAGAAGGCTGCCCGTTGCATCCCTCTTATCCCGCGGGCCACGCCGCGATTGCCGGTGCATGCTCGGTTGTGCTTAAAGCGTGCTTCGAAGAATCGATGCTGTTGCCCGGCAGTGTCATACCGACTCTCGATGGCGTGTCGCTCAAGCCGCTGGCCGATTTTGCGCCGACCCTTGGAGCCGAGATCAACAAGCTCGCTTTCAATGTCGCTATGGGCAGGGATTGGGCTGGCATTCATTACCGGTCGGATGCAGTTGCCGGCTTGCGACTTGGAGAAGACGTAGCCATTTCGATTCTGCAGGACCTGGCGTGTACTTACACAGAGGTCTTTAAAGGTTTCTCATTTACCAGATTTGATGGGATCAGGGTCCACATCAGCACCCAAGGCGAGGTGATCACCGCGTGAAAACGAAAACTATTTTCGGCATTCTGTTTGCCGTATGCTTGAGCGTATCCACGGCCTGCGCGACAAATATCAATTTCGACCAGTTCACAGATAGCGAGATCTTGACCACCCAGATTCCCGGACTGACTTTCTCTAACACCGTCATCCTGACGGCCGGAATCTCACTCAATGAACTCGAACTCCCGCCCCACTCGAGTCCGAACGTGGTCTCCGATGATGGCGGACCGATTCAAATTCTGTTCGCGACGCCGATTACGTTGTTCAGCGGCTACTTCACATATGGCGTGCCACTCACCGTCGACGCATTCAGCGCAGGTGTACTTGTTGCGAGCGATACGTCGAGCTTCGCTTCCAACCTCGGCACTTCGGGCAATCCGGGCAGCAGTCCTAACGAGTTTCTCGAGGTAATGTCATCAACGGCAATTACGCGGATAACCATTGCGGGGAGTCCGAATGGCGCATCTTTTGCGATGGATGACATCACATACGAGCAGATCGCAACTGCTGTTCCAGAGCCGGCGATGTATGTGCTTGTGCTAGCGATTCTGGCCATAATCTTCCTGCGAAGGAGCGAACTCGCGTGAGCGGCCGCTCCTGTATCGCGCCAGCGATCGCCGCTGCAGCGCTGCTCTGCCTTGTACCGGCACAATTATTCTCCCTGCCCACTGTCGGTCCGATCAACGTGACGCCTTCGTCGATTACCGCAGGTGTATCCACTTCTGTAACAGTAACGGTCCAGATTACAGACCCGACAGTCTTGCCTGGCGGAGTCAACCTGCTGCGTGAAGACGCGTCGGGCAATACGCTGGGCATCGTCGGCCTGATGCACGACGATGGCCTGAATGGGGACGCTGCAGCGGGTGATGGCATCTACACACTCGTCGCACCATTCGCTCCCTCTGAGCCCGGGCAAATCTTTCTTCAAGTGTCGGCGGCGTTCAACGGAATCGTAGAGCGGATAAAATCCCCCGTTTTCGTCATTGCAGTGAATTCCGGAACAGGTCAGTTCGCGATCCTCGATTTCTCTCCGAAATCCGGTCCTCGCGGCACTCTCGTCAGGATCTCTCTCGATAACTTCACGCCTGTACAAGGCAGCGCGCCCCAGATTACGCTCACAAAGCTTGGCGGAGGTACAATCGCCGCGCCCGTTTCATCGTATGCAGCGAATACGATTTCGTTCGTCATTCCCGCCGGAGCCGGGACGGGTACAGTGACCGTGAGCTCCGGTGGCCAGAGCACTACGTCAACTGACACGCTCTCCGTGACGACCTCCTCGGTATTCACGATGAATGTCGGTCCGCCGGCCGCGACGCTGCTTCCCGGCCAAAAAATCACTTACTCGGTTACTCTGAGCAGCGCCAATGGTTTTAATGGATTGGCTGCACTCGCTATAACCGGAGTCCCGGACGGAATCATTGCCAGCTTTACTCCGACTCAAATTACAGCCAATCAGAACTCGATTCTCACGTTATCGGCGCCAGCGACTCAGAGTCCTGGCAGCGCCACCTTGACGATATCCGCGGCCGCAAGTATCGAAGGCCAAACTCTTTCGCAATCGGCAACCGTAACCCTGCAAGTGTCCCCGGTGACCACATCGTTCGTCGGACGCACGGTGGTCGATGATACCCAAGAAACGCCGATTGCGGGAGTAACGGTGAAGTTCCTCGGGAAAGATAACTCGGGTAACCGCACCCCCTGCTCTGGTCAGACGGTGTCGGATGCGGGCGGGAATTTCTTCTTTGCGAA
>JAFAQG010000739.1 GCA_019246575.1 Acidobacteriaceae bacterium | reverse complement strand
GATTATCTTTGCGACGCCATTCCATCCGCTCCGGATTGCACTGCTGCCCGTAGAGGGGATTTTTGACAATGGATTCCTGCGGTTCATAGTGCACCGGCAGGGGTCCATCTTGCAGCCCCGTCGCGGCGTACATCCAACCCTTACCGTCGGCCTGCATGAGGAATGGATCAATGCCCGAGATCGTATCTTTACCTCTGGCATCAGACGAAGGCCGATAAGATGGCGGGCGCTCGACGATGAAATCGGGGATATCATCGCCCACCCACTTCCGCTCCTTCTCATCCCACCAGACCAGGCGCTTTCGATCCGACCAAGGTTTACCGTCGGGATCCGCCGATGCGCGATTGTAAAGGATGCGTCGATTGTGCGGCCAAGCCCATGCCCATTCCGGTGCAATGTAGTTCTGTTCCCAGTGAGGTTTGCGCCGCGCCGTCATATTTACCCCATCGCGGTACGCGCCCGAATAGATCCAGCAGCCGCAGGCAGTGGAGCCGTCATCTTTGAGCGAGGTGAAGCCCTCAATGGGGCGCCCGTCCGCTACCGTATAGCCGTTGATCTCTTTGAGTACCGCCTCAGCGCTCGGCTCATTTAGCGGTCCGTGTGTCGGATAATCCCAGGTCATGTCGCGCAATGGCCAGTTGCGCGGCTGATCGTACTCATTCGCATACAACCCCTTCACGCGCTGACCCAGCTTATGAATGAAATCCAGTTCGCTCCGGCAAGCGCCCCGCGGCTCGACTGCTTTGTGGTGCCACTGCAACAGCCTTTGCGTATTGGTAAAGCTGCCGTCCTTCTCCGTGTGCGCGGCTGCCGGAAAGAAGAACACTTCTGTCGCAATGTCTTGCGGCTTCACGTCGCCGCGCGCGATCTCCGGCGCATCCCGCCAGAACTCGGCCGTTTCAATTAACTGCAGATCGCGGACCACCAGCCATTCCAGAGCTCGCAAGCCTTTCCGCTGCAGCGGTCCGTTCATAGAGCCTACGACGGGATTCTCGCCCATGACGACGTAGCCCTTGATCGATCCGTCCACCATGGCGACAACGGTGTTCATGTGCGAATGGTCGCCGGTGAGAGTCGGAAGATACTCGTAGCACCAGTCGTTGTCCTTGGTCGCTGCGTCGCCGTACCAGGCCTTGAGAAGCGAAACGAAGTACTTCGGAAACTCGCCCCACCAACCGGAGGGCGACGTGTTCAGCCGGAGATACGTCGCGAGATCCTTGTCGTGATCTGCCTTAGGCATGGGCAGATATCCCGGCAAAAGATTGTAGAGCGTTGGAATATCTGTCGAACCTTGAATGGATGCATGGCCGCGCAACGCAATGATGCCGCCGCCGGGCCGCCCCATATTTCCGAGCAGCAATTGAATGATGGCCGCGCACCGGATGTACTGCACGCCGATGGTGTGCTGCGTCCAGCCCACCGCATACACAAACGCTCCGGTCCGTTCTCGGCCCGAGTTGCGGCACAACTCCTCTGCGACCTTCAGAAAGAGATGCTGCGGGACTCCGCACGCCTGCTCCACCATCTCCGGCGTGTATCTGGCAAAGTGGCGCTTGACGATCTGAAATACACATCTCGGATGCCGGAGCGTCGGGTCGGTGTGCTCGACCTGAATCGGCCGGTGTTGTGTCACTTCCGCCCGCTTGCCTGCTTCCGACTCCCGTGCGCCGCTCGCCGGCTCCGGATCGACTCCCTTGTACATCCAGGTTCGGAGATCGTATCGGCCCTTCTTCTCATCCCATCCGCTGAAGAGGCCATCCAACTCCTCCGTATCCTGAAAGTCGTCGTTAATGATCGCAGGGGCATTCGTGTAGTTAACGACGTATTCCTTGAAATAGCGCTCGTTCTCGATGATGTAACGGACGATGCCGCCGAGGAACGCGATATCCGAGCCCGCGCGGATGGGGACATGAAGATTCGCGACAGCGCTCGTCCGCGTGAAGCGCGGATCCACGTGAATCACGGTCGCGCCGCGCTCTCGCGCTTTCATGACCCAGCGAAACGCGACGGGGTGACACTCCGCCATATTCGAGCCCTGGATAACGATGACATCCGAATTCATCAGATCTGCCGGATAGTCAGTCGCACCGCCTCGGCCGAACGAGGTCCCCAGACCGGGGACCGTGGAGGAGTGTCAAATACGAGCCTGATTTTCTATTTGTACGATTCCTAAGCTGGTGAACAGCTTCTTAATGAGGTAGTTTTCTTCGTTATCGAGCGTCGCGCCGCCGAGATGAGCAATGCCCATCGTGCGGCGTAGAGGCCGGCCGTCCTCGGCCTGGCTTTCCCAGGTCTCGTCGCGAGTTTTTTTGATTCGTTCGGCAATCATGTCCATGGCTTTTTCGAGCGGGATCGTTTCCCACTGTGTGCCATATGGCCGGCGATAGAGAACATCGGTGACCCGGTGACTCCCGGTTACTAATTGAAAGGTGGCGGCGCCTTTCGGGCAGAGACAACCATTAGAGATAGGCGAGCCCGGGTCGCCTTCGATGTCGATGATCTTCTCGTCTTTCACGTAGACGAGCTGGGCGCAGCCAACGCCGCAATAGGGGCAAACCGAACCGACAACCGTATCCGCATGTCTCGTCCGTGGCAGCAGCGATTGGGTGCGCTCTGATGCCGCGGAGGTCCCGAACGCGAGAACGTCTCGATTCTTGAGCTGCTTTAGAACAGGCCAGTTGAGGGGAGAGAAGCCGCCGCGCTGAGGCATGACCTCCTGTAGACGGCCGTGGGCTGCGGACCCGGATCACACGTAAAGTTGCCGGTAACCCGCGACATTTTCAGCAAACGTTAAGGTCGGGCAAGATAGACTGATCGCTGATATGAAACGACACTACCGTTTGTTGTCGATCGTTTTTCTGGGGGCATTGTCAGCGGGCTCACTCTTAGCGCAAAGCTACAAAGTAGCTGGATCCATAAAAATCCCGGGAAATGGTGGATGGGATTACATTACGGCAGACTCGCAGAACCGTAAACTATACGTCTCTCACGGGACGGAAGTTGACGTGCTCGATCTCGACTCGGAAAAGGTTATCGGGCAGATTCCCGGCATGAACCACATCCATGGAATCGCGCTGGCGAACGATTTGGACAAGGGATTCATCAGTGACGGCGGCACGAACAATGTGGTTGTGTTCGATTTGAAGAGCCTGAAGGTCACTGGCAAGATTTCCGCAGGCGAGAATCCCGACGGCATCCTCTACGATGCCGGTTCAAAGCGCGTGTTCGTCTTCAATGGCCGGAGTAAGAACGCGACCGTCATCGATGCCGGGTCGGGGTCGGTGGCTCAAACCTTAAGCCTGGACGGAAAACCCGAGTTTCCGGTCGACGATGGGAAAGGCAACGTGTACGTGAACATCGAAGACAAGAGCGAAATCGAAAAGATCGACGCCAAGAGTATGAACGTTACCGAACATTGGTCATTAGCTCCGTGCGAATCGCCGTCCGGTTTGGCGATCGATAAGGGAAACCGGCGTCTCTTCTCGGTTTGCGACAACAAATTGATGGCGGTGGTTGATGCGGATTCAGGCAAAGTGCTGGCGACCCCTGCAATCGGCGAGGGGCCGGACGCGGCCGGGTTCGATCCCGAATCGAAATTGGCGTTCTCGTCCAATGGCGAGACCGGGACGCTGACAGTCGTGAAGGAAAACGGAAAAAATCAGTTTTCGGTCGCGCAGACGCTGAAAACTGCTGATGGCGCTCGAACTATGGCTATTGACGAGAAGACGCACAAGATTTACCTTCCCACGGCGGATCTTGGTGCAGCGACGGGAGGCGCCGGCCACGCACGCCGCTCTATGGTGCCGGGGACGTTCCGGTTGATCGTTGTAAGCCCGTAACCTCAGGCTGGCCTCGGCCGCTCGATCGAATCTCAAAGTGCGCAGCCGACGACCTGCACTCCGGGATCGCCGACCCGCGGTAGAAATTCAGCCCATAGATCCAGTCACGGTTCGTGCCCGCATCGCAGAGTTCGGCAGAAATTCCCTCGATTTCGCGCCAGAGCCCGCGCGCCGAGTCGCTTCTGTCCAGAACGGGATAGCACGCCGCCTTCAAATAAATGCCCGACGCGACGACACACAGAACCAGTAATGGTGCTGCCCAAGAACGGCGAGCGAGCACAATCACCGCCAGGGGAGCAGCCGCGTAGACCAGTGCTGCTTTATCTATGCTTCTCATGTTCGAAATGGAGAGTTTGCCAAGCGCGAGCGATTCCGGCAATACCGACCCGATCAGCGGAATACATGCGATCAGCACGGCGCAAGCCAGCAACCACATCCGACTTCGCTGAGGAGCCACTGTGTCTTCGAAATGCGCATGGCACTCGCTCGCGATGAGCGCAAAAGCGCTCGGGAAAAGAGGCAACAGATACCCCGGCAATTTATTCAGAGTGAGACTGAACAGGAGGAAGCCAAAACAGAAGATCGTTGCCAGAAATCGCCGCCGCTGGTCCCAGGCAATGCGTCCCTTGAAGAGCACGGCCATCGATGGCGTCCAGGGAAACAGGCCCGCAAGCAAAACCGGAACATAGTAATACCACGGCTGAACGTGCTGAAGCGTAGGAGAATACAGACGCTCGAAGTGATGCCTGATGAAAAGCATCTCCAGAAAGGGATACCCGTTCTTCAGATAAGCGGCGATGTACCACGGCAGTGCCACAATCGCCAATGCCGCGCCGCCCCACCCCCATGCGCGCCAGAAGCGGCGTAGGAACCACGCAAACGGAATCGCAAGCGCGATCGGAACCAGACCTTTCGCAAGCGCAGCTA
>JAFAQG010000722.1 GCA_019246575.1 Acidobacteriaceae bacterium | reverse complement strand
GCGGGTGTCACGGAAACCGACGATCTCCATTTCCTCGCCGACCTTGCAGATGCCCTTCTCGATACGGCCGGTCACCACAGTGCCCCGGCCCTGAATCGAGAAGATATCTTCAATCGGCATCAAGAACGGCTTCTCGACATCCCGCTGCGGCACCGGAACGTATTCGTCCACCCGCGCCATCAGCTCGTCGACCGTCTTCTCCCACTTCTCTTCGCCGTTCAATGCGCCGAGCGCGCTCACGCGCACCACCGGCACATCGTCGCCCGGAAATTGATACGTCTTCAACAGCTCGCGCACTTCGAGCTCGACCAGTTCGAGCAGCTCCGGATCGTCCACCATGTCGACTTTGTTCAGAGCCACGACGATGTACGGCACACCGACCTGCCGCGCCAGCAGAATGTGCTCACGCGTCTGCGGCATGGGACCGTCAGTCGCGGCCACAACCAGAATCGCTCCATCCATCTGGGCTGCGCCGGTGATCATGTTCTTGATGTAGTCGGCGTGACCCGGACAGTCGACGTGCGCGTAGTGCCGGTTGGCGGTCTCATATTCGACGTGGGCCACGGCAATGGTGATGCCGCGCGCTTTCTCTTCGGGCGCGTTGTCGATGGAATCGAAGCTGCGGAACTTTACCTTCGGGTTGTGTTTTGCGAGCGTCCTCGTGATCGCCGCGGTCAGCGTCGTCTTGCCGTGGTCGATGTGTCCGATGGTGCCGATGTTTACATGCGGCTTGCTGCGGTCAAATTTCTCTTTCGCCATATGCTTATCCTCTTTTGGGATGGCTACCGAATAGCCACCGCTCCTCCCTTGTTGCGGTTGATAATCTCCTCGGCCAGGTTCTTCGGCACTTCTTCGTACTGACCGAAGTGCATAGTGAAGCTGCCGCGACCCTGTGTACGCGACCGGAGCTCGGTTGCGTATCCGAACATTTCGGAAAGCGGAACCATGGCCTTGATGATGTGCGTTCCGCCCGCGATCTCTGTGCCTTCCAAGCGGCCACGACGCGAGATCAGATCTCCGTTGACCGTTCCCATGTACTCTTCGGGAACGGTCACTTCGACACGCATGACGGGCTCGAGCAGTACAGGCTTCGCTTTCGCTGCAGCTTCTTTGAAACAGATAGAGCTGCAGATTTTAAACGCCATTTCCGAGGAGTCGACCTCATGGTATGCGCCGTCGAACACCGTGACCTTGATGTTGTTCATCGGATATCCGGCGAGGATGCCGCCCTCGAGCGCTTCCTCCACGCCTTTTTGGACAGCGGGAATGAATTCCCTCGGGATGTTGCCGCCGGTCACTTCGTTTTCGAATTCGAAATCTTGTTCGGGGTCCGGTTCGACACGCAGCTTCACGCGCGCGTACTGGCCGCTGCCGCCGGTCTGCTTCTTGTGCGTGTAGTCGTACTCGGCGCGCTGACGGATGGTCTCGCGATACGCGACCTGCGGCTTTCCGACATTCGCGCCGACATTGAACTCGCGCTGCATACGATCGACGATGATTTCGAGATGCAGTTCGCCCATTCCGGCGAGAATCGTCTGCCCGGTCTCCGGATCCGTCGAAACATGCAGGGTCGGGTCCTCGGTCGCCAGTTTGTTGATGGCCATGCCGAGCTTTTCCTGGTCCGCTTTCGTCTTTGGCTCGATGGCAAGCTGGATCACGGGCGCCGGGAAGCTAATGGACTCGAGCACAATGGGAGCGCGCTCATCGCAGATGGTGTCTCCCGTTACTACCTGCTTGAGACCGACGGCTGCACAGATGTCGCCGGCGAGAACTTCCTGGATTTCTTCGCGCTTGTTGGCGTGCATCTTCACGAGCCGGCCAACACGCTCTTTGCGGCCCTTGCTGACGTTGTAGATGGAATCGCCCGTATTGAGCTTGCCCGAGTAAACGCGAATGAAGCACAGCTGACCGACAAACGGGTCGGTCATGATCTTGAAAACGAGGGCGGCAAACGGCTCCGAATCGCTGGCCTTCCGCTCCAGAAGTTGCTCCGGGTTGTCGAGCGCGTGACCCTTCACGGCCGGAATATCCAGAGGTGACGGCAGGTAGGCGCAGACCGCGTCCAGCAGATTCTGGACACCTTTGTTCTTGAAAGAAGAGCCGCAGATGACCGGGAAAATTTTTTGCGCGATACTGGCCTTGCGGATTCCGGCAATCAACTCCTGTTCTGTGATTGCTTTCCCTTCGACGTACTTTTCGAAGAGGACGTCGTCGGTTTCCGAGACCGCCTCGATCAGCTTGTCGCGATATTCTTTGGCTTTGTCGGCCAGATCGGCCGGGATCTCCACATCGTCGTACTTCGCGCCGAGCGTCTCCTCGCGCCAGATACGCGCCTTCATGGTGACGAGATCGACAACGCCCTTAAACTGGTCTTCCGCGCCGACGGGGATCTGGATGGGCACTGGACGCGCATTCAGACGATCGACAATCGTGTCGACCGAACGATAAAAATCGGCCCCGATGCGATCCATCTTGTTGATGAAGCAAATGCGGGGGACGCCGTATTTGTCGGCCTGACGCCAGACGGTTTCCGATTGAGGCTGCACACCGGCTACGGCGTCGAACACCGCGCAGGCGCCGTCTAATACGCGCAGGCTGCGCTCCACTTCGGCCGTAAAGTCTACGTGGCCGGGAGTGTCGATGATGTTGATTGTGATGTCGTTCCACTGGCAGGTCGTAGCGGCAGAGGTAATCGTGATCCCACGCTCCTGCTCCTGCGCCATCCAGTCCATCGTGGCGGTGCCTTCATGCACTTCGCCGATTTTGTGGGTGCGACCGGTGTAATAAAGGATGCGCTCAGTGGTCGTCGTCTTACCGGCATCGATGTGCGCCATGATGCCGATATTGCGCATTTTTTCTAATGGAACCGTGCGGGCCATATGTCAATTACCAAATAGCTCGATACAAACTTCTACCAGCGATAGTGCGCGAAGGCTTCATTCGCCTCGGCCATACTTTTATCCGGCCGGCTGCGCGCGTTCGTGATGAGCCAGCGAAGCGCGAGGCTGGTGCGGCGGTTCTGGGGAACCTCCACCGGAACCTGATAGTTTGCGCCACCCACTCGCCTGGTCTTGACTTCCAGTACGGGCTTGACGTTCTCGATGGCCTTCTTGAAGACCTTTAACGGATCGTCCCCGGAGCGCTCGCCGAGCGTGTTCATGGCGTGATAGAAAATCCGCTGCGCGGTCATTTTCTTGCCGTCCCACATCATCGAGTTCACAAACTTTTCGACGAGTGTGGAGTTATACAGCGGGTCCGGTACAACTTCTCTCGGCTCTGGTCGTCTTCGTCGCGGCATTTCAATATTGAGTCTTCGCCTAGCTGAAAAGGCGCGGGCTCATCTCCTTACTTTTTCCCCTTCGCGGGTGCAGCCGCAGCGCCGCCCTTGGGACGCTTGGCGCCATATTTCGACCGGCCCTGTTTGCGGTTGCTAACGCCCGCCGTGTCCAGCGTTCCGCGAACCACGTGATAACGCACGCCCGGCAGGTCCTTGACGCGTCCTCCGCGGATGAGCACAATCGAATGCTCCTGCAGGTTGTGGCCGACACCGGGAATATAGGTTGTGACCTCAATGCCATTGGTCAGGCGTACGCGAGCCACCTTGCGCAGAGCCGAATTGGGCTTTTTAGGTGTGGTCGTATACACGCGGGTGCAAACGCCGCGCCGCTGAGGACAGGCCTGCAGGGCGGGACTCGCTGTCTTGTACCGGGTCGGCCTGCGGCCCTTACGCACAAGTTGGTTAAACGTGGGCACGAATTTCCTTCCTACCTGATAAAAACCTTTCAGAGGCCCGCAGCCGCACAGAGCGCGGTTCTACAAACCATCCGTTAACTTTAAAGCTCCCGTTCCGGGATTTCTTTGAGCAGGCTCGAACACTACCGTGCCGGCTGCATGATTTTCAACCGCCAGGAGGCTGATATAGCGTATTCACCAGCCCCAACGCGAGGGTAACTACTTCGGGTTATAGCCCATATCGGGACCAATGTTACCGGTCCGGAATATCCGGGACGGCGTATTGGCCTAACAGCGGGGCCCGACTTCCGGACGCATGCTCATACGAACACGGTAGCTCGGAGGCCGAAGAATCAGCTCGCCAAACTTTCCCAGTGTACGTGTGAGCCGCATGGCCTGTCAACCACTTGCAACGGAGGAGTAGATCCGCAGACGCCCCTAGGGCTAGGGTTGCTCCGTAAACCAGCGGTAATAGTCTTGCCAAAAAGCAGGGCTGATCGAGGTCACCCCTCGATCAGCCACTTAAGTTTGGGTTGGAGGAGAAATCTGACGCGCGCGGCCGTCCGTTCACGGAATCGACCGGAATCTGAGGCATGCGCCGAACAGCGGATGAACGAATCGCGTGCGTATTAAATTTTCTTTAGTATGGAATACTACCATTCACAAGTCAACAGAAAATTAATCTTTCTTGCCCGAGAGGAATAGACGGGTATATGGCACTACGTGTACGGTGCGTCGTGAACCACTCCTGCTGCCTTCGGTTGCCCTGGCGGCGGGAATTCTGTCGGCCCATTTTTTCCCCCCCACGCTTTCTACTCTCCTCCTATCCGCTGCTTCAACGCTAATCTTTCTCGCCGTTGCCATTTTCTGGCCGAGAGCGCGATGCCTGCGCCTTCCAGCCGTGTGTATGGCAATGGGAATCCTGGGCTTAGCTGTCCAGATGGCGCACACGCCGGGGCCGACGCCGAAACTGAACGTGGAGGACACGGAGACCGTACTTCTGTCGGGCTGTGTGGTCAACCCGCCGGTGTTTTCCCCAGAACGGGAACAGCTCACGCTGGAACTCGCTCGGAACGCGAATGTCCGAATTGCGGTGCGGCTTAAGGCTGGCGAAAAACTTCAGCTTCGGTACGGCCAGCGAGTCGAAGTTGCGGCGAAGATCCGTACGCCCCGGAATTTCCAGAACCCCGACGCGTTCGACTACGTGGGCTACCTTGCGAAGCAACGTATATATTGGACGGGTTCGGTGGCCGGACCCGGCGACATCCGCGTCGTTTCCGGCCAATGCGGGTCGCGAGCCGTCGGCTGGCTATACGGCATTCGGACCTGGGCTCTCGACCGGCTTGCCAGGCTGTATCCGGATGACCAGCACACCGCCGCGCTGCTTTCGGCTACGCTGCTGGGCGAGACGGGCGGCGTAGACCGCCGCTGGACTGACGAATTCCGCGTGACGGGAACCTATCACGCGCTCGTCATCTCCGGCTTGCATGTCTCGGTGCTAGCAATTTCGGTCCTTTTCATTCTTCGCGTGCTTTGGGTACGACGCTGGCTCGCGCTTTCTGTGGCGGCATTAATAACTTGGGCCTACTGCTTCATCTCGGGGTTCAATTCGCCGGCTGTTCGTTCCTCGGCGGGATTCACGATGTTTGTCCTGGCCAGCTTCGTGTTCCGAAGGACCCGGATCCTCAATATTCTGGCCGTTGTGGGAATCATCTATCTGGTCTTCGACCCCGCGCAGCTATTCGATCCCAGCTTTCAGTTGTCCTTCCTCTCGGCCGCCGCAATTGCCGCCTTCGCTATTCCCGTGATGGAACGATTCACTGAGCCGCTGCGCGGCTCGGTGAAACGCTTCGATCAGGTTGCCTACGATCCGAATGTGGAGCACAGGGCCGCGCAGTGGCGCGTTGAGCTCCGATTGGTTGCCGAAACACTCCGGGCGTGGACGCGCCTGCCGCTTGCGAAAGCTCAGTGGATGGTTTCTAAGGGCGTGCTCCTGATGGCTTGGATTGCGGACGCGGTGATCGTTTCGGCTTGCATTCAGTTCGGGCTCGCGCTGCCGATGATCAGCTATTTCCACCGCCTTTCCGTCACGGGGCTTTCGGCGAACTTGATAGTAGTTCCTCTACTGTTGCTGGTTGTGCCGCTCGGTTTCGCGTCCATCCTTACGGGCTGGCATGCGTTAGCTGCAGCCAATGCCGTTCTGCTGCACTGGGCCGAGGTGACAGCCACGTGGCATGTGAAATTCGAACCCGCGTGGCGCATTGCCGCCGTGCCGCTCTGGATCGCAATTGCGTTTTCGCTCTCGCTGATCGTCGTGGGCATTGCCGTGCGACGCCGGCGATGGCTATTAATTCCGAGCTTCGCCTGTTCGCTGGCTTTGTTCGGCGTGATCTGCCTCCAGCCCTGGAAGCCACTGCTCACACCCGGCACCCTGGAGCTTACTGCGATTGATGTGAATCAGGGCGACAGCCTGTTCATGGTTTTTCCGGACGGGGAAACGATGCTAATCGATGCGGGCGGCATTCCCGGCATGGAGCGTATGACGCGCAAGCCGCACATCGACATGGGCGAAGATGTCGTCTCGCCCTACTTATGGAGCCGCCGGATTCATCGCCTCGATTACGCCGTTATTACCCACGGGCACTCGGATCACATGGCAGGCATGCCGGCAATCCTCGATAATTTCCGTCCGGCAGCGCTGTGGGTCGGCGCGGAACCGGAAACTTCGGAGTGGGAAACCGTTGAGCAGCATGCGGCAGCCGACCACGTCCGCATTGTGCCGCTGCATCGCGGCTCCCCCGACGTGCGCATCGGAGGCGCTCGGGTGCGCGTGCTCGCGCCGTCCCCGGATTACGTCATGGCCGATACGGCGAGAAACGACGATTCGCTGGTTCTCGAGGTGACGTACGGTACACGGAGCATTCTGCTCACTGGAGATGCCGAGCGGCCAGTCGAAGACGACATGCTCGCGAGCGGCGAGCTTCATCCGGTGACATTGCTGAAAGTGGGGCATCACGGCAGCAAGACATCGTCTTCCGAAGAGTTCATCAGCGAGATCGCGCCGCAGTTTGCGTTCATCTCGGACGGCTACAAGAATCAGTTCCACCATCCGCATCCGACTGTACTCGAGCGCCTGGCGGACCATCACGCGGCGGTTTTTCGAACCGACGAGCGGGGCCTGCTCACGTTTCGAACAGATGGCAGTCGGGTCGAAATCCAGACATTCCGGTAAACCGCTCGCGCGCCGCGTTCGATTTCAAGACTAGAATGAAAGCGGAGGAAATCGGATTGGCACAAGACAACACCGGCAGTATCATCGCGTGGTTTATCGGAGGCGCGGCTTTAGGCGCGGCTGTTGCGATTCTGCTTGCACCCGGCAGCGGCGAAGAGACCCGGCGGAAACTGGTCGCACATGCCGAGCGTGGACGGAAAGCGATCAGCGAATCCAGCCAGGACATTATTGACAAAGGACGCGAGCTGTATGAGCGCGGCCGGGAGATTGCGGAAGAAGCGGCGGAGTTGTTCGAGCGCGGCCGGCGCATTGCCGAGAAGAAGATCGAAGACGTAGTTTGAAGAAGGAAGGAAATGCCTGCACTCGCGGCCGAAATCGAGCAGCTCGCCCCGTTCGCGAATGAGCCGTATACGGACTTTACT
>JAFAQG010000621.1 GCA_019246575.1 Acidobacteriaceae bacterium | reverse complement strand
CCGCGTCAACGGGCCCGGACTGCGGACCGTCCTGTTCGTCCAGGGATGTTCTCTGAACTGTCGAAAATGTTGGAATCCGCAGACGCACGCATTTTCTGGCAACGAGATCGCGGTACCGGCGGTGCTCGATCGATTGCTGGCTCACGTTTCGCATGAGCGAGCCTCGGGCGTGACGATTTCGGGAGGCGAGCCCATGGAGCAGGCCGAGGATCTCGCCGTGCTCCTGGTCGAGCTGCGGAAGGCCATGCCCCACATCAGCATCGGCATGTTCACCGGCTACTCCTCCCAGGAGCTGGTGAAGGGTGTATTCCGGACACGGGATCGCAGTCATCGGCAGAATCGCGCCGATGTCTGGCGGTCGATCCGGAATTGTCTCGATTTCGCGGTGACCGGCAGATACAACGCACGCGAGCCCTCCGCAGATCCGCTGCGCAGCAGCCGGAACCAGCAATTGCATTTGTTCAGCACGCGCCACACAGAGTCGGACTTCGACCAGCAAGCGGTTGAAATCTCGATTTCGGCCAGCGGCCTGACCGCCATCACCGGTTTCCCGACGCTCGGCATCCCAGTCTGAACACGCCCTCAAAAACATACACACAGGAGACCAGCATGGAACCCGCCGCAATGGTGAGGTGTGCGCATTCACTGATGCACGCCCTGAAAGAAGATCTCGCAGAGCGCGGGCAAGTTGAGCCGGTGTTTGTCCTACTGTTACCGCGCTGCTGCGATCTAATCGCATACGATCCAACGCTGTTAACGAGCATCGCCGGCAAAAGAGCGATCGCGGTCAATCTGCGGCGCAAGGCGACTGAACGGCGAGCGGAGGGCGCGCCGATCGCTGTGGACAGCTTTTGTTTCGTTCCCGATCCGGAAGCGATCCGCGGCGTAAACCAGAAACTTGTTCAGGCCGCCGCGGCGGCCGGAATCGACGCTCTGGTTGCTGCCGGGCTCGGCCGGAAAATCGAAGCGATTTCGGTCAATCTGCAGACTTCCGATTTCCACCTCCTCCTTCAGCAGCCTTACACGCGCGAAAGCAGCATTGTCTTCGGCGAACGGACCACAATCGACTCCCGGGATTACGGCAATCTCTCCGTGATCTCAGGAGGAATCTTCGATATCTTTCCGCTCCGGCGTATGGCCGAAGCCTGAATTCTCCAACACCGCATACGAGGAACGATCATCATGGCAGCACAATCAATTCCGTTTCCAGCCGTTCACGGCGCAGGACCGGATCTGGCGCGCAGAACAGTGTGCATTAAAATCGAGCGTCACCGGCTCGGAAATTCCAAAAAGGTGAGCACCTCTCAAATCGAGGTGGATACCGACAAAAGTCTGCTCCGCGTATCCAAGCACCTGTTCGACTCGCCGGAATACACAGCCATCCGCAACTTCGACGGCGAGATCACACGTTATCTCGAACAAATCTGCTTACCGTTCGAACGCGGTGTTCACCTGTGTCCGCTTCCGCTCGTACGACAGGTGGACAGCAAGATGCACGAGTTCGCGTGCCGCCGCAGCGAGCTGGTCGAAGCCTTCATCGCGGTCTATCCCGAACTCTGCAAGAGCGCGCCCGGGCGGTTGCGCGCTTTGCACAATCCGCTGGACTACGCGCCGGTGGAACAGGTTCGGGCGGCATTTGCCTTTTCCTGGCGGTACGTGAGCTTCGGCGTGCCTGAACAGCTGCGCGAAATCTCGACTGAAATCTGGACCGAGGAAAGAGAAAAGGCGTCCCGCGTCATGAGCGAGGCCGTGAGCGAGGTCCAAGCCGTTATGCGTTCCGCTATGGCGGAGCTGGTTCGCCACATGCAGGATCGCCTGCAGGACGGACCGGACGGAAAGCCGGTTCGCTTCCACCAGACCACCGTTTCCAAACTCGTCGAGTTCCTCGATACCTTCGAATTTCGCAACGTCACCGACGACAGCGAGCTGAAGGAGCTGGTCGAACGCGCCAAGGCCCTGCTGTCCGGAGTTACCGTCCAGGCGCTGAAAACAACGGCCGAGCTCAGAGTACACGTACGGAACGGCATCGCCGATATCGCCGGCCAACTCGATGGCCTCATTGTCCGCGCCGGCGTCCGAAAGCTCCGCCTCGCCGACTGAAACCACAGGAGAAATGACACGATGCTGGATCGATCGTTCGTCTCGGCGGTCCTCGAGGGCTTCGAAGGCACGCTCGACGAATTGGCCTGTCGAGTCGTGTCATCCAAACTGCGCGCGGACCTCGACGTAATTCATAGCCAGGTGGCAGCTATCCGCGCTTCGCTCGAACTGCCGGAGCACGGAAGCTGATCGGCGGAAGTGGCTATCGGCGTAAAGACCTTCCCGCACGAATTCCAGTTACAACGGTCGCCAACTCGCTTCTGATGCGCGCTTCGGCGAGCCGCCTGGAGCTGGACCTCAAATACAAAAGACAGGAGACAAAAAGTATGAGCCGTGATTATCACTCGACAGAGTTGATCGGGCGCCTCGCTGCAAATCCCGAAACGAGCTACGCCCAAAAGACCGGCATCGCGGTCACCCGGTTGAAGGTGCTGGTCAACGAACAATGGAAAGACGGTGCAGGCAACGACCAAAAACATGTCGAATCGTATATCGTTGTGGCGTTCAATGGCCTTGCCGAGGCCTGCGGGAATCATCTCGCAAGTGGCAGCAAAGTCTTTGTCCGCGGCCGGAACCGCACGCGCAGCTACGACAAGGACGGCGGCAAACGATACCTTACCGAACTACTCGCCGATACCGTCGTCTTCCTCGAAGCCGCGAAAGATGCAGACCGTCCGACGCCGGGCCGGCCGCAGCCTGAACCAACTCAGATCACCGAGGATGACGTCCCTTTTGATCCCGGCCCACGTACTGTTTAGGTGGCGTGGGCCGTGAAAAAATCGGGCGCGGGTGATTCCGCCACGAGCTAGGGCGCACTCTGAAGGCTTCATCGGCGCAACGAGCGCTCGCCGCGCGGTACTAGGATTCGGCCAGTGGCGCCCAATCGACCGCTTGCGGTCCAATTGAAATTGTGATGGGAGTCCCTGGGGCTGTGAACGCATTGATGATTTTCGGGGGAATTATCTGGATGCTCGCAGCCGCAATCGGCTCGCCGGCCATTTCCGACGACACAGAGGAACGCGCGCTCATGCGATCGTTGGACTGGCCTTTCGAGCCGCGTTACTAATCGTTCCGGGCTGAGCTCGAGTCGACATTACGTTGACCCCAGTGGCTCAACAGCGCTCGAACCGTCATCACACCAGCTACGCGAGTATTGGAACCGCCCAATCTGGCGGGCTATTACTGAGCAAACGACATCGCCTGCTCGGAAAGTACTGTTCGATCCCGTATGGGCGGTTCGCGGATCAATGAGCGCCTTTGGCGATGTTTCCGATTCCGCGCTTCATTGCGGAGTAAACGTTTCGAAGCGCGTGGACCGTGCTCTTCTCCGCAGGATGATTTCCGATCGTAAGAGATCTATGCGGGAATACGATGTTAAGCCAAAATGCTGTTGCTCGGCTGCAGTGCAGAGCAAAATCTGACGCGGCGGTAAGCACTGCCGAATTGTTGAGTGCAGGCGACATCGTACAACGATCACCTTCTTCACGTCCGGCGCACCCGGAGGCATTGATCTCCTGATGCGCAAGCACGCCAAGCCGACGAACTGAGAAGGAGTATTCGGCGGGTTCGATTCGCCACCGGGCGCAGCACCCGCGCGAGTCGCAAAAACGTGGTCCGAAGGTCTTGTCCGATGAGGAACTGGTGACCGAGATTCGTGAACTGCTGGCACAGCCTGTCTTCACTGGCGATGGGTATCGGAAAATCTGGGTGCCGATTGCGTTTCAAAGGCGTGCGTACCTGCAAAAATCGCGTCGTGCGCTTGCTCGGCGAGCATCGGTTGCTGTCGCGATCGCGGCAAGAGCACCCAAATGCCGGAAACCGCATGAGGCAACGATCGTGACCGCGGCGCCCGACCGGATGTGGGGTACAGATGCCACGGCGACCTTCACCGAGAGGGTGCCAGCGCGCGATTCATGGGCGGCTCGTGTTCAGTTCAGCCTCGATCCGGCTCCACGACTTACCTTCATCCAATGCCACAATCAGCGATGCAACAAACACGTCCCGCGCCGGCAGCGTACGCGATTTCGACCTGCGAGTCAGTTCTTCCCGTTCATGCTCCGTCAGTGCTCACGACGTTCCATAGCCTCCCACAAAGGGCCAGGCGTACTACAAGGGTCGAAAGCTTACGCACTCACCGGGACAGAACACTAGCGGCGAGCGGTTGGACGTTGCGCCGGGGGCGGACGCGGCGACATTGCGGACCGTACTCGCAGCGTTGCGGGAGCGCCCATGATCCAGCCGCCTGCCAGCGTACGCGTCTACCTCTGCATGACGGCCTGCGACATCCGCCGGAGCTTCGAGGAGCGGCGCTGGTTCGGAGTCAGATGGAACTGGATCCGCTCCGCGCGCATTTGTACGTGTTCAAATGGTGGCCGAGGGGCACGGAAGCGGCGGGCACGCGCGGGCGCATCAGGCGCAGATATTGCTCGCCGCCAGCGGAAACCGGCGGCGGCCAGCAAGCAGGTGAGGACGATTGCAGCCCTCCTTGCACGCTTGGAGCACTCTTTTGCAAGGTGCAAATCTCTCTAACTGTGAGTATCTATAAATGGCAGCATCACCGCGCGCTAGAGCTAAAGGAGGCGTTGATGGCGACGCACGCGTCAGTATCAATTCAGGCCTTGCATGATCGGATCAGGGATGGTGGCTTCGCCGTTGCGCTCTCTGGAGGCGGGCACCGGGCAGCGTTAGCGACCCTTGGCGCCCTCATCGCGATCGTCGACCGAGGATTAGGCCCCAAGGTTATCCAGATCGCATCCGTGTCCGGAGGATCGATCACCAACGCTTTTGTCGCCCAGCGCGGCAATATCGAAAAACTGCGCCCAGGCGAACTCGACGAAATCGCGACAGAGCTGGCTACGACGATCATCCGCAAGGGCGTGCTGACGAAAGCCTGGATTGCCCTGCTGGTCATAACGCCGCTCGTACTCGGGGCCGCTATCGGAGTCGTCCTTCGCACTCTGATCTTCCCGTGGACCTGGCTCGCCGTTTTAATCGGCGTCGGCATCGCCCTCACCGCGCTTATTGCCCGAGGTCTTGCCGTCGAGTGGCTGCTTGACCGCCGGTACTTTCGACGCAGCAACTCGGGGGAAAACCGCAGGCACCAAAAGCGTGCCCGACTCGCATCGCTTTCGGGACGAGAGATTGATCACGTCTTTTGCATGACGGACCTAGTCCTCGGCCTCCCCGTCTATGCTTCGTCGCAGCATGGAGGAATGGTCTTGCGGCGCCTGATGCCCGAACGCATGGGCGTTTCCGACATGCTGTTCCACACGTTCGACGCCAGCCGCGTGACATTGGCGGAGCTGATCAGGGCGTCAGCCGGCTTTCCAGGGATTCCCCCGCGCCGGTTACAAATCCCGCCAGACCCGCGTATCGTGGCCGAGTTACCGCGCGTCGCGTTCCTAGCCGATGGCGGACTCTGGAACAACTTGGGTTCCCAGGTTCTCCGTGAGGACGAATTCATTGGAAGTCACGCGGCATGGGAGAATGGCGTCCTGCGTCCGTACGGTCCCGCACCTCGGGAGATGCCATTGTTCATCGTCAACGGGTCGGCACCACTCCAGCCAACCCGGACCTGGGCCTTCCGGATTCCTGGCATGGCCCTCCTCAAGTCTCTACTACAAGTCACCGAGATCCTTAACGCCAACACAGTGCTTCCCCGGGTCGAGTCCATGAGGCGGGCGTTCGACCGCCGAGCTCGGACGGGACTCCGGCCGGGCTACGATGATCCGGCAGACCTCGTAGTCGACCTGTGGCCAATCGATAGTACTGCCGAACACTACCGCTGGGGCACGCTGCTGGAGGAACTGATCCGTGAGACCGATCCGGCAGTGAAGCACTGGGAAGAGAGCGTTTTGAAGGAAGTCCGGAACGCTCGCAAGCATGCTGCAACGAGTCCGGGTACCGACTGGCTCGCTCGTCTGCCACCAGAACCAGAGGGCTCGTTCCCTGTCTGCGGTCTGGCCAACATTGACGACTGGGATGCACTGCGAAGGTCACCTGTCTGGAAGCGACTGGCTGAAGAGGACGGTTCGGGCACGGTCCACGCGCGGACAACACTCGGTCGCGTTGAGCGGGGTCTCGCACGCCGGCTGATCGCCCGGAGCTATCTCAACACGTACCTCGTCAGTCTTTTCCTGGCGCCGCTCGCCGATGGCGAGCTGGATCGATTGACGAAGCTTCCGGAACGCCTCGACAGGATCGTAGGTGCTGAACAGACTGG
>JAFAQG010000446.1 GCA_019246575.1 Acidobacteriaceae bacterium | reverse complement strand
CGGACTCCACATCCCCGAGTCCGGCCGCACCACTCCCGACATACTCAGTGAAGCTCGCTGGAATCTCGATTGGATGCTGAGTTTGCAAGACTCCGACGGCGGCGTCTTCCACAAGCAGACCAGCTTGCAATTCGCACCGTTCATCATGCCCGAAAAAGACAGGCTCACCAGCTACGTCATCGGAACCGGCCAAGCGCCGTTTAAGAGTTCCTGCGCCACCGCCGATCTCGCCGCCGTGGCCGCCATTGCTTCGCGCGCCTTCCGGCCCTTCGACTCCGCCTACAGCGCACTCACGCTGAACGCCGCCGAAAACGCCTGGAAGTGGCTTAACAAAAATCCGAACGTCACGTTTCGCAATCCTCCCCGCGTTGCGACAGGCGAATACGGCGATCGCGAATGCGGCGATGAGCATCTTTGGGCGGCTGCGGAGCTCGCGCGAACTACCGGCCAGGATGTCTACTCGCAATACTTTTTGCAGCACTACTCCGAATATCTGGACACCATTGATCCGGCGAAGCCGCCCTCGTGGTCTATGGTCGCGCCGCTCGCGTTGTGGACGTATGTGCTCGGCAGCGGCAATGATCGCGCTGCAGTCACCGCGATCCGCGAACGGTCGCTCGAAGCCGCCAGCCAGATCGTGGACCGGGCCGCGCGCCATCCCTACCGGATTTCTTTGACGACCCAAGACTACATCTGGGGCTCGAACGGAGTCGCAGCGAACTATAGTGTTCAGTTACTCATCGCAAACAAATTTCATCCCGACCCGCGATACGTCTCCGCCGCCCTGGACAATCTCCACTACATCCTCGGCCGCAATACTTTTTCGCTCTCGTGGGTTACACAAGTCGGGCAGCACCCTTTTCACAATCCGCATCACCGCCCGAGCGCAGCCGACGGAATCGACCTGCCCTGGCCGGGCCTCATGTCCGGCGGTCCCAACCGCGGCCGCCAGGACGCGGTGATGAAAAAGGTAGTGCCGCCCGATACTCGTCCCGCCCGCGCGTATGTCGATGAAACCGGTGCATACTCCTGCAACGAAGTAGCTATTAATTGGAACGCGCCTCTCGTGTTCGCGCTCGCCGCGACGCTCCCCTGAGATCGGCCCTCGCGGTCTGCTACGCTCGACCTTTCATGAAGATCATCGTTGGGATCACCGGCGCATCCGGCGCGATCCTCGGCATTCGAACGCTCGAAGCCTTACGCGCGATGAATGTCGAAACCCATCTCGTCATGAGTCGCTGGTCGCGGGCCACGATACTGCAGGAGACGAAGTACACGATCGATGCCGTCGAAAAGCTCGCGTCAGTTGTCCATCCCGGCGACGATCAGGCGGCCTCCATCTCGAGCGGCTCCTTTAAAACCGACGGCATGATCGTCGCGCCCTGCAGCATGAAAAGCCTCGCCGCCATCCGGACCGGCTACTCCGATAACCTTCTGACCCGCGCCGCCGATGTCACCCTAAAAGAGCGCCGCAAACTGGTGCTCATCGCGCGCGAGAGTCCGGTCAGCGAAATCCATCTCGACAACATGCTCGCGCTCGCGCGCATGGGCGCAGTCATTTTCCCACCCGTGCCGGGCTTCTACAACAGGCCTCAGAATATAGACGAGGTCGTCACGCACATCGTCGGCCGCGTCCTCGATCAATTCGGACTCGAGATGCCCGGCATAAAGCGGTGGTGCGGTATTTGATGCCCGGTAAGCGCGACAACCCGATCTTCTGGTTAAGCAAGTACCTGTCGCTCGCCCTCACTCTTCCCGCATCCGTGGCCGCCGGCTACATCCTCGGGGCATTCGCGGATCGCTGGCTCCATCTGCCCGTTTTGCGAGCCGCCGGTATCGTCCTCGGCATGGCGGCCGGGCTGATCCAGATCCTGCGCGAACTCTCCCGCGATAGCCGTCAAAATGGAACCTAATCCTGAAACGGAGCCTGGAACGAAGTGACAGGTAGTTAGTTCGGAAGCGATCTCGGCGGGAAAACGGCCGCTCACCGCGTAATTCGTCGCTTCGTGCCAGCGCATTTACGTCGACCCCTTCGCTGGCTAAAAGACCGTCCTCTCCCGCATCGCCAGCCGTCCGGACCACCGCATCACCGATCTTCTGCCTAACGATTGGCGGCTGCCCAAGCTTAACTCTCCGAACTGTCCAGAGATCGATAGGCCCCGCGGTGATTTCCGACGATTCTCGAACGCTTACTTTCTCAACAAATAAGGTGTTGTGAACACGGCCCGCGCCCGTTCGGTTGTGCCGACCACATGCAGGAACTCGCGTCAATCCGGTGTAAAGCTCCATTTTTGTCTCTTAAGACTGT
>JAFAQG010000332.1 GCA_019246575.1 Acidobacteriaceae bacterium | reverse complement strand
AACTTCCCTTTGACGCCGGCCGGTTTGAGAAAAAGCGCCTCAGTTGCAGGGCCGAACGGCAACTGCCACTCCAGATGCTCAATCGACAAACCATCGAATTCCGATTTCTGGAGCACCGCGGCAACAGGCGCCGATGCACTGGCGGGTTGCATGAATCGTTCCCGAAATTGTGATCGGGCATTCGGACGCCACGCCGCTGGATCCGTGAACATCGGCTGCCTGAAAGACAACCGCGGCGGGTCCGGCACGGCTTCCACCGCCCACTTGCCGTACGCGCCGAGCATGTTCGGCATAGCCGCACGCTCATTCGTCATCTGCTCGTTCTCCTTAGCCCATTCATAGGAGGCGAAAACCAGCGGGGTCATTCCCGCGCTTTTAAGGAGAGACCTTCTTGGGATCTGCGGCATGACTATGAATCATGAGCTCCAGTCATACGAGGGCCGCTCAGAGCGCCGTATAAACCAGCCTAGGCATCATATCGCGCGTAGCACACATCCTGCGACCGGCTCTTCTCGGTTGATAGAATTCTGGCCGTGAAACCGGACTACATCGCTCGCAGAGCGGAGGCCAGACCTAGTCTGAATGGCAAGCTCGATCACTCCTCGTGGCAACGCGCGGAGAAGTCGCCACGATTCGTCGACATGGCCTCTGGTGAACCCGGCTTCTATGACACGCGCGCAGCCGTGCTCTGGGACGACGAGTTCCTCTACGTAGGGTTCTGGGCGGAGGAGCCATTCGTAAGAGCTAACCTCACGGAACGGGATTCTCTGATTTTCCTCGAGAACGATCTCGAACTATTCATCGATGGCGACGACTCTTACTACGAGTTCGAAGTAAATGCGCTTGGCACCATCTACGAAGTCTTTTTCATATGGAAGGACGCCTACGCCAACTTCGACACGAGCGAATGGAATCTTGAGAACCGCAATGTCCTTTCGTTCGCGGGAAACGACGATCGGAATGCCGAGACTTTTTGGCGGGGCACGCACCCTCGCGGGCCCAGATGGGCGTTTCTCGACTGGGATCTACCGGGACTCAAATGCGCGGTCCACGTGGATGGACGAATCAACGATGACTCTGTCGTCGACCGCGGCTGGACAGTGGAGGTGGCGATCCCTTGGGCGGGAATGAAGCCTCTTGCCAACAACCGGCCTCTGCCACCGAGAGACGGCGACGTCTGGCGAATGTTTTTCGGTCGGTTCGAGAAGTTGAGGGTAGCGGGCGTTGAAGTCCAGCCGCATCCAGCGTGGGCGTGGACTCCGCATGGCGTCTACGACACGCACCGTCCGGAGTGCTTCACCAGAGTCCAGTTCTCGAACGAAGTAGCGGAATGACGTTCCCACGCTGATCAACATGCCCCATCCCGAGTTTTCCCTCGAACTCCCGCCCGCCCCGAGCCACCTAACCGGTCCGGTTAAGGCTTGGAGCGAGCCGGTTTTGCTGCACACGTATGAACCCGCCGCCCCGCAGAAGAACCCCATGTTTCTCGAGAGGCGTGTGTACCAGGGCAGCAGTGGGCGCATTTATCCATTGCCGTTTGTCGAACGCGTATCACAAGTCGCAACACCGCGACAGTGGCGGGCTGTCCACATCGAGAACGAATATATTCGGCTAATGATCCTGCCCGATCTCGGCGGCCGCATCCACGTCGGGTTGGATAAGACGAACGGCTACGATTTCTTCTACCGCCAGAATGTGATCAAACCGGCCCTAGTTGGTCTGGCCGGCCCCTGGATATCGGGCGGCGTCGAGTTCAACTGGCCGCAGCACCATCGCCCTGCGACTTACATGCCAACAAACGTGCTGATCGAAGCGGGCGCCGATGGATCAATGACGGTCTGGTGCAGTGATCACGATCCGCTCGAACGCTTGAAAGCGGCGCATGGCATTTGCCTTGACCCTGGCAAGGCCTTCGTTCAACTGAAGGTCCGTCTGTATAACCGAACGCCCTTCACGCAAACCTTCCTCTGGTGGGCAAATGTCGCTGTGCACGTGGACGAAAACTACCAGTCATTTTTTCCTCCCGACGTTCACTTCGTCGCGGATCACGCCAAACGCGCTATCACTGAATACCCGCTGTCAAAGAGCACTTACTACGGTATCGATTACGCTGCTCGTGCAAAGAACGGCATTCCGCAGGACGAACTACCTGCACGTTTCCGGCCGCGCGCTGATACTGCCCCAAATGATTTGAGTTGGTACGCCAACATACCGGTCCCGACAAGCTACATGGCCCTCGGCTCGCACGAGGACTTTTTCGGCGGCTACAATCATGCACGCAAAGCCGGCGTTGTTCACGTAGCCAATCACCACATCGCTCCGGGCAAAAAACAATGGACCTGGGGCAATTCGGAATTCGGCTACGCCTGGGACCGCAATCTCACCGATCGCGACGGTCCGTACATCGAGCTCATGGCCGGTGTTTACACCGACAATCAGCCGGACTTCTCATTTCTTGCCCCGGGCGAAACCAAGACCTTTGAGCAGTATTGGTATCCGATACAAAAGATCGGAATTCCCCAGAAGGCGAACCGAGACGCCGCTCTTAACCTGTCCGTGAACGACGGGACTGCCACTGTTCGTATCTGCGTGACTGAACCCCATGAAGGCGCTGTAATCGAGCTG
>JAFAQG010000264.1 GCA_019246575.1 Acidobacteriaceae bacterium | reverse complement strand
GTTCAGTTTTGGAAGGTCCCAAAGCCCGTACAGCGAAAAGTTATTCGGAGTATCGAAATCGGACAAGCCGTAGTTGAAAGCGCGGTTGAACGGATTGGGAGACGACAATACAAATTGCTGATCTACGGACTGGTTATCGAGTGAACGAGAGCGCGTATAATTGGCGACAAAGGTCAACCCGCGGCTGGTTCGCTTCTCAAGCGTCAACTCAACGGCCTCGTAATCTGACACGCCGCCGTTCGTCATTTCGATCAGGGATGCGTAATTCGGATAAAGCGGCCTCCGCTGGTTCGTGTTGCTGATGGTGGCGCCCGGACTATACAGCGCGGCATTCTGCTCCTCGAAGTACTGCAGGTGAACTCCGCGGTTGCCGACGTAGGAGGCGCGGGCAACGAGATTTGCCGCTAGCTGTTGTTCAATCGTGAAATTCACAGCCTCGATATGTCCGAGCCGCCAATTCTGGTCGAAGTACTGAAACGTGAGCGGGAGCGCAAACGTGGTATTCGGTCCGGGAAAAACCGGCGCGAACGGCGGGAAAGGATTCTGCGCCCCGGCATAGGGGTTGGAGAAGGAAACGCCAAAGAGTTGGACTGAGGGACTGAAGGGCGCGTTTTGAACGAAGTTGTTGTAAAGCCTCATGAAAGGCTGGATGAAGAACATGCCCGCGCCGCCACGGAGCACGGTGGAATGCGGTCCGGAGAAAGGCGAGTAAGAAAAACCTATCCTGGGCGCCAAATTTCCGAGGTTTGGGTGCATTCCGCCCTTTGGAAACCCTGGGTCACCAGCGAACAGCAAACCTATGGGCGCGTTCGGAAAGCGCGCGGAGTGAGCTCCGGGGACATAGCCGCCAACCTGATTTGCAACCGAGTCGGTGTAAGGAAGGAAAGGCTCCCAGCGGAGGCCGAGGTCGACAGAGAGGTTTTGGCGAACGCGCCAGTTATCTTGCACAAATGCGGAATACTGCTGCCCGCGCGTGAACTTTACCTTACCGGCCGATTGTGTAAATGTGGAAACATCTCCGAGCAGGAAATCAGCCAATCCGTTTCCCGTAAAGGTTCCATTAAACGTATATAACGGCTCTTCCTGATAACCGGTTCGGGAATCGAAACGGATGTAAGGATCGACTTGTGCGCCCACGTATATGGAGTGCCCGGCGTGCACGTAATTGAGCATTTCGGAAGCGTCGAGGCTTTCGCGCAGCCACTTGCCCGGCGGCTGAGGCGACCCGCTTCCCCATCCTGAAAAGCCAGTGACGGTTATGCCCGTTTCAAGAAATTCGGGCGCGGGTTTCGCTACGTTGGGATTACCGAAATCGAAGATCGAGAATGGTGCAGTTCTTGTTTGTAGCGAATTAAGCGCGAGGCCATCAACGATGAAGGAATTGACAAGGTTGGGCGTAACGGTGAAGGTATCGCTGATCTTTGCTTCATAAGAAGTTTGCAGCTGCCCGAGGTGGTAGTTCAGCAGCGTGTTGCCGCCGTTCCAACCTGGATCGCTATAGTTGACGAAAAATGCGCTTGCCGAGATTTGATGCCCCCCGGCGATATAGTCGATTTTCCCGAGACCTTGATGATTGCGGCTGATGCTTGGGACGGAGTAAAGCAGCGCGCCGCCGGGGTCGCTGGACGTAGGCACCTTGCTAAGAATGGCCGCGCTCAGAGGGGAGATGAGGGCGGCCGGGATCATGTTCCCCTGGAACTGGCTGTGAGTTGCCGGATTTGTGATCGCTTTCAGGCCGGAGAAGTTGCCCTGCCGTTCCGCAGGCGTGGCCACGAACGCGGTGTTCCCGTAAGCGACGTTATTAATTGCCGTGCCCTGGTAGCTTGCGAAATAGAACAGCTTATTACGTAAGATCCGCCCACCAATCGTGCCACCAAACTGATTCCGCTTCAGGGCATCGTGTTGCGCGGCGAAAAAGTTGCGAGCGTTCAAATCGCCATTCCGCAAGTACTCAAATAGTGAGCCATGCAATTCGTTGCTACCGGATTTGGTGACAATGTTGACTACGGCGCCCCCGGAGCCGCCGTAACGCGCATCGAAGTTACTGGTCTGCACACTGAATTCCGAGAGGGCATCGGGATTGGGGAAAGTTGCGTTGACGCTCGTGATCACGTCCTCATGGGTTGCCCCATCGAGCTTATACGCGACTTGATCGCCATATGTGCCATTCACTGATATTGCGAGCGCGTCGCTCGTACTAGCGTACGTGGCGGTGTCTTCGCCTTTGCCGGCTACGGTGCCGGGCGCCATATAAACTAGCGAGGCCGCGTTTCTGCCATTCAGGGGAAGATTTTGCGCATACTTTTCTCCGACGACTTGGTGAAGAGTACCGGACTCGGTGTCGACCATCTGGGCATTAGCACTGACCGTTGTCTCCTGCGATACGGATTGAACGTTCAGATGAACCAGCACGCTCGCCGGCGCGTTTACATCCAGTGTGATGCCCGTTTGATGATATGTGCCGAAGCCGCTTGCATTGACTGTCAAATCGTACGTTCCTGGGGGGAGGAAATTGAACAGAAACCGGCCTTGCGGGTCGGTACTCGCGTGTTGTTCGACATGCGTCGCCTCGTTCACCAGTTGAATGGATGCCGCTAGTACAAACGCGCCTGTGGCATCCGCGACGGTGCCGCTCAAGGTAGCCGTCGGGACTACCTGGGCCGGCAGCATGGAGGGTATAAGTCCGCACGTCATTATCGCGACAACCCTGTTTATCCGCACAAAAAGCTCCTAGGCAGATAGACACACTTCTCGGCGGTTCTGCTTCGGTTGATCGCGCGAGTGCGGCTAGCTTGCGCTCGTCAAAAAGCGAGTCTCAACGCCAATTGAATCACACGCGGATTGCCCTCAGTGGCGGTAATTGCGCCGAAATTTGTCGATGTAATGCTGCCGCTCGGCGAGGCGAAATTGACAACGTTAAATGCGTTGAAGAACTCTGTACGAAACTCCGCGTTCAAACCTTCCGTGACACGGATGTGCTTGTTGATAGCCAAATCGACATTGCGCTGACCGGGCCCGCGCAGAATGTTCCGGCCCGCATTCCCGAAATAGTTACCGGCGCGTACGAATGCTCCGGTGTTGAAGTACTTATTCAACCGGGATTCGACTGAGCCGCTTAACTCGGCCGATTGCAGGGTTGCGCCAGCCGCGAAGCTTGCGCGGCTGTTCGACGTGCCATAGAAAGCAGCGCC
This sequence comes from Acidobacteriaceae bacterium, assembly GCA_019246575.1. The sequence continues at coordinate 8,863 of JAFAQG010000264.1, read as the reverse complement.
TCCGCTGTCCGTTACTGAAAACGGCGTTCCCGATTGGGCGATCACGACCCCCGAGACCTCCCAACCGGAGAAGAACCGTTTCCCGAGCGCAGTTTGGTTCCATCCGAAGCCCCACGCCGGAATCTCGTAGCCAAAATTGAGGACAAAACGGTGCGTGCGATCGAAATCCGACACCCCCTTGTTCGACGGCAGATTTCCTTCGTCCCCGGGTATCTCGGCGAAGATGCTTGTCATTCCGCCCGAGATATCGTCCAGGGCTTTCGAGAACGTGTAGGACGCGAGGAACCGCAACCCGTGACTGAACCGGCGCGTAACGCTGGCTTGCAGGGAATTGTAGCGGGAATCGGACGCGGTCTCCTCAGCTAATAACCCCGAGGGCGAGAATCCGACGAACGGAACGCGAAGCGAAGTGTTGGCGCTTGTATTTGTCGTAATTCCATTAATCGGAGCCGAGGGGCTAGCGAGGATGGCCTGATTGATAGCGCGCCGGTCGGGGAGGCTCGTGCCCTTTGTTCCGACATAACCAACCTCGACTAGTGTCTGGTTCATTGCCTGCCACTGAATATTTAGCCCCCACTGCTGCAGGTACGGCGTTCGCAGGTTCGGATCGACGGAATTTAAGCCGAGGGCCGGGTGATCGTTCGTGTACGGCGGCGAGTAGAGCACGGGCAGAACCGGAAATTGCGTACTGAGCGGCAGGACGGGAAAAGGGTCTTGCAAAGTGGAGGCGACGTTCGCTGTTCCGGTGAGATCGGTACGCAAATAGTTGGGGGCGGATTGAGAGGTGAGTAAGCCGAGTTGATTCGACAGCCGGTCGTAGTAAATGCCGTAACCACCGCGAAGCAGCAGCTTATCGGTGAGCCTGTAGCCGAAGCCGAAACGAGGCGCGAGGTTGCGATTCGGTTCGTGACCGACGAGCCGCGGATTTACTTTCGGTAAGCCAGGTAAAGGATTTTCGGCAGTCGTGCTCTGCACGAACCCCGCGGAAGTGGACCCGCCGGGCGGAGGCGGTTGATACAGCCGGTAATCGAAATTGCCGCGGCGTCCGAACGCGTCGACCGGCCAGCCCAGATAGTCCCACCGCAAGCCGTAATTCAAGGTGAGCCGGGAGCTCACTTTCCAGTTGTCTTGAACGAAAAGCGCGAGGTCCGTTATGCGGTCTGCGCCATCCGGAATGCCGCTTGCGACGCTCGCCGTGTTGATGTTGCTGAACCCTGTGCCGTTGCCTCCCGCGGAGGTCGCGGTTCCTGCTCTACCGAGCAAGAAATCGCCGAACGTCGGAAGGGTCAATGAGCCCCGATAGCGATTGCGGCTGTAGTAGTTGTCGTCGTAACGCCGCGCTTCGGTTCCGATTCGGATTTCGTGCCGGCTTTTTACGAGCGAGAAGGTGTCGGCGTAGTTCCAAGCAGTCGGAAACACTCCCTGGTCGCCGTTTACGTCGTATCCGATCGCGAATGCGCCCGTCACATTGATAAGGGGAATATCCGGATACTCGGATGAATTAAAGCGTTGCATGCCGATGGCCGAAAGCGGAATCACGTTCTGCGGAACGACAACGCCGAGCACCCGCGAAACACCGAACCGCGCTTCGTTCACCATTGAGCCTGAGAAAGTCTGCGTGTCGGTCAAAGTGAATATTCTGCCTTTGAAGTCCTGAGTTGAGCCGAAGCCGGGCACATTCGCGCTGCCGAACGGCCTATACGTGGGCTGATCGGCGAGCAGCGCTTTGACGGCCAGGTGGTTATTGTCACTGAACTGATGATCGAAATTAGCGATGCCCTGATCCTCGACGAAAGTGGCGGGCACGGACACTGCATAATTTACTCCGCGGCCGCCGATCTGCGGAGACGGAACAATATAGCTGCCATCCGGGAATTTCAGGTTCAAGAGCGCCAAGGCAACCGGATTTATATTTGAGCCGTTGGCAGCGATGGCGAGAGTACCGCGGCTGCCGGTCAGTCCAGCGAAAGCACGGCCCAGAGATGCGGCCGAGCGGTCAAGCGGAATCTGAGGTAGCGATAAGGTCTGGGAAGCCGAAAGCCCGTTTCGCTGTCGCGTGCCTTGATACGAGAGGAAAAAGAACGTTTTGTTCCGGACGATAGGTCCGCCGATTGTGCCGCCAAATTGGTTCTGTGCAAGTACCGGACGCGGTTGCCGCGCGGCGTTGAAGAAGAAACTGTTCGCGTTCAGAACGGTGTTACGGAAAAACTCGAACGCAGACCCATGCAGCTGGTTTGTGCCCGATTTTGTGATCAGCGCGATGCTCGCGCCACCGCTGCGGCCAGACTGGGCGTCGTACAGCGCGGTTTGTACTTTAAACTCCTGGATGGCATCGGGTGAGGGAGTCATGACGCCGTTGGAGCCCACACCGTTATCGGCCGAGCTGTTCGTGTGGATGTTCTGGGCATCCACGCCATCAATATAAATGGCGTTAGACGTAGTTCTCGCGCCCTGTGAGGAGATGATCTGTGTGCCGCGGCCGAGTGCGCCGGCATTATTGAGCTGCGAAGATGTGCCGGGCGAAAGTGTGAGCAACTGTGTGAAGTTGCGGCTCGACAACGGCAATTGCTTGATCGCGGTGTCGCTGACCACGCGGCCCAGCGCGGCACTCTCGGTTTGAAGAAGCGCGCCGGAGGCATTGACCTCCACGCGCTCGGAAACGCTGGACGGAGTAAGCGCAGCATTAACAGCGATACGCTCCGTAACGCCGACAGTGGCCTGTTCAACAATCGTGGCGAATCCCTTCAGCCGAAACTCCAGTTCGTAACTGCCGGGGGGCAAGAAGGCCAGCGTGTACTCGCCGGCCTGGTTCGTAATCGTTGTTCGCTGCACATCGGCAGTTTTTCCGTGCGCGACAACGGAGACGGCGGGCACGACAGCTTTGCTGGAATCGGTGACGATGCCCGTTATGGTGCCAGTCGTCTGTGCGAAAAGCGGCATGGCGGCGGACGCACAGACGAACGCGAACAAAGGATTGCGCAAGCTCGACATAAATGACCCCCTGAGCAAATTCCAGCTGTGGCCTCCCGGCGTGGTGCGTGTCATGGGTGTAGATACCTATTCAGAAAAGCGTAGATCTCTTGTCGCGAATCGCGCGCTAGCTTGCTGTCGATGCGGTTGAAATGGTGTCCGCCCGGCGCAGCCGTGTAGATTTTTGAGTCGAAGTTCTTGCCCGCGGCTTTCAGAGCAGCGATGAGATGCTCAATCTCATCGATATGAACGACTTCGTCACTAGTATTGCCGTGCACGAGCAGCGGTTTCCGGAGCTTCGAGGCATAACAATCGGGCGAGCGCTGGCGGTAGATTTCCTCACTCACGGCCGTACTTCGGCCCACGCTATTGACCAGACTATGGGCAAGCGTCTGCTGCAGCGTTTTGTTGTATGTGGCCCGAATCGTCAGATCCGAGACCGGCTCGCCTGCGAAGGCGCACGCATACGCCTCCGGATGAAGCAAGACGTTCATGAGCGCGATCATTCCGCCATGGCTCCAGCCAAGAATGCCTACTCGTGACGGGTCGAGAAAGGGGTATTTCTGTAGCATCCAGGCGCGCGCGGCGAGCACATCGTCGTTCTCCTTGCCGCCGTAGTCGATTGCGTTCTGGTACTGCGGTCCGTAACCGGTACTGCCGCGGTACTCCGGGGCGACGATTACGTATCCGAGCTGAGTGAGCTCGCGCACGATGTGGGCCGCATTGGCCGGACCCCCAGTTTCGAAATTGCTGTGGACCCCCCCGTGCACGAGGACAATCAGCGGATGCTGCGCCGAGGTATCCAGCGCTTTGGGAACGAAGCTGTAGGCGTACAGAATCATCGGGCTCGTCGCGTGCGCTGTTCGCGGCAGTCCGGTGTAGCGGAACGTGTCCACGGTCGCGATGTCTCCGAGCTCCAGCCGCCAAAGAGCATCGTCCGCGAGCTTTGCAATATGATCTGGGTCGTTCGGGACGTTCTCGGTCGGCTCAGGTGCGACCTGTGCGACGGAGGACAGCGCGAATAGAACCACGCCCGATAGGAGTGCCCGTGCGAGAAACTTCAGAGCCGCCGAGTGCTTCATAGCAGTCCCGAGATAGGTGGAGCTTACCTTGAGCCCCGCCGGTTACACAAGAGAGTGCAGGGTTATGCTCCGGTTAGCGGGGCGGTTAGCAACCTAAACTCCTTGAAAAATTGAAGCGAACACAACGGTAGCACTTTCAGTGCGCTCGTTTTGCCGGTGCTATGATCAGTTGATCCGAGTGACGAGCGAAAGCGAAACCATGCAGGCGTGCGTCGAACGCATCCTGCAAAGTGGAACCTTTCGTAACGCGCCATCATCGCGACGGCTGTTGAAGTATCTCGGTGATCATTCGCTCGAAGGCGATGCCGAACAGCTGAAAGAATACTCCATCGGAGTCGATGCATTTGGAAAAGCAGTCGGCTACGATCCGCGTCAGGACTCGACCGTTCGCATCCAGATCGGCCGGTTACGGCAGAAGCTTGTCGAATATTATCAGAGCGAAGGCAAGGACGACCCGGTCGTTCTTGATCTCCCGCGAGGACGCTTCGGCCTCACGATCGAACAGCGTCTTGTGTCCCCAGCGCCGTCCAGCGTTGAGGTCCGGGACAGTGCGGTGCTGCCGCAGAGTGCGACCTCGCGGAACCGCTGGCGCATGGCGGCATTTCTGCTCGCCGGCGCATGTCTACTCACGCTCGCTCTGGCTGTTTATCGTCACCCGGCCTGGCCAAGCTTACAGAACGCGAACCGGCGGGATTCGCTTCTCTGGTCGGCTGAACTCGCCGATCTGTGGCAGCCTTTTGTCAACACCGGCCAGCCGCTGATTATCGCTGTGGGAAATCCGCTGTTTGTCCAATTTGAGAATAAAGCAGTCTATCGCGAGCTCTCAATTGAAAATGCGCAAGATCTTTTGAAGTCCGCGAACGTGGGCGCAATTGCGAGAGCGTTGGGAAGTCACGAAAGCCGCGCGGTACATTATTATGCCGCCATCGGCGAAGTCACGGCCGCATTCCTGCTTGGGCAAAGGTTGGGCGCGCAGCAGCCCCGCATGTCTCTGGTCCCTAGCAGTCAATTGCAATGGCAGGAGTTAGCCGGCGCGAATGTGTTGTTTCTCGGTCCGCCGCGCTTTTTTGCGGACAAGCTAACCGGTTTGCCGGTATCGCTCGAAATCACGGAAGCAACTCAGGGTTTTCAGATCGTGCACCCACGGCCTGGTGAGCCGGCCATTTTCAAATTTCGGGATCCACCGGGGTTTTTTGCCGATGATGGTGAAGCGTGCGTACTCGTAACTTGTGCGCCCGGACCTGTAGGAAACACGAATGTAATGACATTTGCCAGCAACAGTACGTTTGCCCGCGCGGGTGCGGTCGCCGCCTTAACGGATCCGGCATTCGCCCGTATGCTCACGGCCCGTTTGCGGGAATCGTCCGGCCACATGCCACAGTATTTCCAGGTGCTGCTTCGAGTGAAATACAAAGGTGGGGTTCCAACCGACGTCGTTTATCTTCTTCATCGCGAAATTCGACGCCGAACGTAATACCTCTGAGCCGCAGCTCATTCTTCTTTGTTTTCTGTCCCGTCGGCATTCACGGCGATTTCCGATTTCTTGCCGTTTCGGAGGATCGTCGCTTCGTAACTGACGCTGGAACCCCGAGTCGACTTCTCCACCCTCTTGATTGTTGCCCCGGCGGACTTCTTCTCAAGGGCTTCCCGCGCCGCCATCGGGACATCGTTTATTTGCACTTCCTCCTCGACCTCGACGACGGCTCCCGTTTTTTCGAAGAGAACGTCCCTCCTGTGTCCGTTTATGGTGGTCTCGGCCTCATACATGGTTTGGCCGTGCTCGATTTCTTTGTTCAGACCTCTAAGCTTCGCGTTGGCGGTCTCCCGCTTTACGGCCTCCTGGACCGCTTGGGGCAAGTCCTTCATCTCGACCTTCGATTCAGTGTCCGCGAACAGGATAAAGGCAGTCGCTGCCAGCGCGAACGTGGCGTGCAAAGATTTCATGTGTGCTCCTAGGCGGAAATTATGCAGCATGAACCTGAAACAATCGTGAAACGGGAGAACGGTTCAACGCGGGCGCAAATCAGCAGAGCCCGTGCTCGGATTCGTCTCCTGCATCTGTTCATTTTCTTTCTGATTTTCGCTGCGCCGCTCTTCATCGTTCATCTCCAGATTATTAGTCTTCCTTTCTACTGGGACGAGCAGGGCCAGTTTATCCCCACCGCACTCGACCTGTTCCGGCACGGCGATTGGGTTGCACACTCAACCGTTCCGAACGTGCATCCGCCGGGGGTCGAAGTTTATCTCGTGCTTTGGTACAAAATGTTCGGGTACTCGATCGCGATCACACGGATGGCGATGTTATTGCTGGGCGCCGCGGGTTTGCTGTTCACCTTCCTGCTCGCAATCGAGTTGAGTCAGGGAACGAATGGAGCGCCTGCCTTCTGGCCACCGCTGTTGCTTTTGGCATCGCCTTTGTTCTACACGCAAAGCTTTATGGCACAACTTGATATGCCGGCTATGGTACTGACACTTTTCTCATTGCTGCTGTTTGTGAAAAGGCGGTATGCGGAATGCGGCGCCGCGACGGTCCTGCTGGTTCTTTGTAAGGAGACCGCTCTGGTAACGCCTTTTGTCTTCTTTATCGTCTTATCTTGGCGGCGCGATTGGAGGCGAGCCTCATATTTCATTGCGCCGGCTGTCGCACTCGGAATCTGGTTAGTTGTGCTTCACAATGCGACTGGATATTGGTTAGGCAATCCGGGCTTCGCGCACTATAACGTTGCTTACCCGCTGCATCCGGTTCGCATCGTTACCTCATTCCTGCGCAGGATTTACTATTTGTTCTTTGCAGAATTGCGCTGGATTGGAGCGTTAGCACTGATTCTGGCCGCGCGTAAGTCTCTTCCGTTTAGAAGCGGTATCTGGCATATTTCAATTGGCGTATTCGCCGCGAACGTGATCCTGGTATCGCTCTTGGGAGGTGCGGAGCTCGAACGGTATCTATTGCCCGTCTTGCCTCTGCTTTACATTGCCATCGCCGTCGCACTTAGCACATTTCAAAACTGGATCGCGACCACGGCGAGTGCCGTTCTCGTCATGGGACTGGCGGCAAATCTGTTTTGGAACCCGCCGTACCCGTTTCCATACGAGAATAACTACGCGAGCATCGATTTTGTCCGTCTCGAGCAAGAAGCGGCCGCGTTTAGCGAAGAGAACCTGAAGCGTCAAACCATCGCGACAGCTTGGCCCTACACGGCCTCACTTCGAAATCCGGATTACGGCTTCGTTAAACAAAAGCTGGATGTTATCGAGACGAATGACCTCAGTCTAGCTTCGATTGAAGCCATCGGCGCGCGCAAGTTTAACATTCTGATCGTATATAACCGTACCTGGGTGCCGAAAGACAGTATCCTTTCTATTCCGGTAGTCCGGCGTTTTCTGACTCGTTACTACGACTGGACTCCCGAAATCACCGCTTCAGAATGTGCGCAACTCGGATTCACAAAAAGCGTGTTATGGAGCCGCGGCGGCCTCGAAACTGCAATTTATATGCGTGCCGGCACCAATCTCCACGCTGCCGCATATCTATTGGTTCGCAGGAAGTGAAATCCGTATATTCCGGTATTTCATACCACCCGTGTGGTCGCCCTGAATGTAGATAGGACCTGGTTCTGCCTCATGGCTATCGAGTGCCCCACCGGTAATGCCCGGGATCTCCTGGTTATCAATGATGGTTGTGCCATCCCGGACAACTGTTACGGTCCGACCGACGAGCGTAATATCGTAGGACTCCCATTCACCCGGACCTTTCGAAACAGCGGCAGTTGGCGCGATGAAGCCGTAAATCGAACCCATCGCGTGTAGCGGATCGTTCTTGTCGGCGGGCTCGTATTCTACCTGGACTTCGTATCGGCCACGCAGGTAGACGCCGCTGTTGCCATCATCCGGGCAGTTGTATTCAATGTGAAGCTTAAAATCCTGAAAAGTTCGCCTGGTTCGGATATTTGCGCCGGCTGCCTCGTTCACCATCTCCCGATTTGTAACCTTCCAGTGGTTCTTTGAGGAATTATCAGGCTCCCACCCGTTTAAGTCCTTGCCATCGAATAAAGCTTCCGGAGCACCCCAGCTTGCAGGCGCTTCGCGTTTTAAAGCTGGAGCGCGCTCTGCCGTGATTTGTCCATTAACTCCGTCTGCGCGCTTTTGCGTTCCGCTCAGCTTTTCTCCGGAGATCGCGAAATCCCAGCTGACCGGGATCTGTCTACCGAGCGACTCCGTGGTTGTAAACGATAGGTGGCCGGCTTCCAATTTGACGTCTTTAGCTGGGTGAACACTCGCGACCCGCCCGACAACTCTTACCTGCGGTTTATCCGTAGTGCCGGAAATTTCCATCCACGATGGGTATGTCTCGTTCGGTGTCTCGATTGTGAGATCCCAACGGCCGATGAACGAGCTGTTATCCAGACTCGCGGAGGAGGCCAACAGGGCTGTGATCGATAGGAGGACAAGGCGCTGCTTCATGCCACGGCCAGTTTATCGCTATTCGTGCTTGGGTCTTCTCTCAGCTGAGAACCGCGCGGTCATCCCTTGATAACGCACATAGGACGTAAGCGTGCGACCTTCTTTGCAAGTCCGGCTTGGTGTACCACCTCGATGACTTCGTCCACGTTCTTATACGCTTCGGGCAACTCTTCCAGAATGCCGTCGCGCGATTCGCTGCGGACGAGGATACCATTCTGCTCCAGTTTCCGTTGCTCTTCGCGCGCGTCTTTACCTTTCCGCACGGCAGTCCGGCTCATGACGCGACCGGCGCCGTGACAAACGCTTCCGAACGTTTCCTGCATCGCGCCGGGCTGGCCGACTAATACCCA
>JAFAQG010000132.1 GCA_019246575.1 Acidobacteriaceae bacterium | reverse complement strand
TCGCGTGCCTCATTTTCGGCCGAGTCAACCTGACCACCTGGCCCCAGTGCAATTCTTCATTGATATCTTCCCGCGGCGGCAATTGACGATATTCGTCGACCGTCATCAGGTACGGCTCGGCGGCTGCGGCCATCATTCACCTCTGTTTCCGGTATGGAAGCTTCGGGCGCGAAACACCATTTTCTGATCGTCGGAGCCGAGCTGACTACAGCGGCAGAAACTTGCTCGAGCTCTCCTTCGGCCGGGCGTGGAGATAGCGTCCTGTAGTCGTGATGCTCGAGCTTTTGCGAGATTTCCAGCTCATCCCGAAGGCGGTCATCATCACGCCCCAGACGAAGTACTTTTGAATAAGCTTCTCGCTAAGTTGTTGACCACAATACAAACGCATCTGACGGGGAATTGCAAACTGCGAAGCGGTCAAAATTGGGAGGCAAATTGGGAGACGGCGTTCAAGCCGCATTCGCTGCCAAGAAGCGGCGCTCTGGTCATAAGTCGCTGAAATAATGAAAGTTGTACTGGTGCCCGGGGCGGGACTTGAACCCGCACTCGCCTTGCGGCGAAAAGGATTTTAAGTCCTTTGCGTCTGCCGATTTCGCCACCCGGGCATGACACATCAATTATCGCCAAGCGCTGTGCGTCAGGCCTGATCAGCGCATCATGAGGGTTTCTGAACCCGCCGCATACAATCAGATAAAGTCGCGCGCCGCCTCGCGCTCCGCAGCGAACTGAATTGCCAATGCCTCGCGGCCTCCTCGATATCGAATCCCTCACGCGTGAGGACATCGAGTCTATTCTCACGCGCTCGCGAGATTTTCAGCCACCACCGCGGCAGTCCTTCAAACGCTTTGAAACACTTCGCGGACGCACAATCGTAAACGCGTTCTTCGAAGTCTCTACGCGTACCCGGACTAGTTTTGAAATTGCGGCTAAACGTTTGGGCGCCGACATCCTCTCCATAACCACTTCGGGGTCGAGCGTCACGAAGGGCGAGTCTCTCGTTGATACTTTGAATACCCTCGGCGCCATGCGCCCCGATGCCATCGTTATGCGCCATTCGGCTTCCGGCGCTCCACATTTTCTGTCGCGTTATTTGCCGGTTCCCATCATCAATGCCGGAGACGGTACGCACGAACATCCAACGCAAGCGCTGCTTGATGCGCGAACCATTCTCGATCGCCGCCCGGCACTCGAAGGCTTGCGTGTAGCCATTATCGGCGACATCGTCCACAGCCGTGTGGCGCGGTCCAACATTTTTCTATTTTCAAAATTCGGCGTGCAAACAGTTCTATGCGGACCTGCTTCCCTGTTGCCGCGCGAGATGGGATGCATCGCGCCTGGAATCGAGCTCACGAACGATATGGAAGAAGCTATTCGCGACGTCGATGTAATTATGATGCTTCGCGTGCAACTGGAGCGCCAGCACGAGCCCCCTCTCCGGGCCGCCGAGTACTTTCAATTCTTCGGATTGCGTCCCGAGCACATTGAGCTCGCGAAGGCCGACGTGATTGTCATGCATCCGGGGCCCATCAATCGCGGCCGCGAGATCTCGTCCGAAGTCGCAGACTCGCAGCGCTCCGCCATTCTTAATCAGGTCGAGAACGGTATTGCCGTCCGTATGGCCGTGCTCGAAAGAGTTCTCGCGCAATGAGCAGGCTTGTCATAAAGAACGGCCGGGTCATAGATCCGTCACAAAATCTTAACGCGAATTCGGATGTCGCGATCGAAGACGGCGTCGTTCGCGAGATCGCGCCCGAGATCGACGCCTCTGCAAGTGAACAGTTCGATGCCTCAGGATTTATTGTTGCTCCCGGCTTCATCGACATGCACGTGCATTTCCGCGAGCCCGGCTTCGAACACTCCGAAACCATTGAAAGCGGCTCTCGCGCCGCAGCGGCGGGAGGCTTTACGTCGGTTGCGTGCATGCCAAATACGCAACCCGTAAATGACAGCGCCACTGTAACCAGCTACATCAAAGACCGTGCCCAACGTTTCGCGATTGTGAATGTCTATCCGATCGGCGCAATTACGAAAGACAGCGCCGGACAAGAACTTGCCGCTATCGCGTCCATGAAGCGCGCCGGAATCGTCGCTATCTCCGATGATGGCATGCCCGTCATGAATGCACGCCTGGTGCGCCGCGCAATGGAATACGCCAAAGCGATTGACATCCCACTGATAGAACACTGCGAAGACCTTCACCTGAGCTCAGGCGGAGACATGCACGAAGGCGTGCAGTCGACCCGTCTTGGTTTACGCGGTATTCCGCGAAGCTCGGAAGACGTGATGGTCGCGCGCGATCTGATTGTGGCTGAGCTCACCGGCACCCGCTACCACGTTGCGCACATCTCTTCAAAGCACGCGGTCGAGATGGTTGGCGCAGCAAAAAGCCGCGGCTTGCCGATTACATGCGAAGCGACGCCACATCATTTCGCGCTCGTCGATACCGATATGCGTCCGTACGACAGTAATTACAAGATGAAACCGCCGCTTCGGGAGCCGGCGGACGCGGACGCTGTTGCACAAGGCCTCGTAAACGGCACCATCGATGCCATCGCCACCGATCATGCACCCCATCCCGGCGACGAGAAGATGCAGGAGTTCGAGCGCTGTCCCTTCGGGATTATTGGGCTCGAGACTGCGCTCCCGCTTGCGCTCGAAAAACTCTACCACTCGGGCAGAGTAACGTTGGCGAAACTCATCCGGATGTTTACATGTAACCCCGCGGGTATTCTCTCGCTTAATTGCGGTACCCTTCGCGTCGGCTCTCCTGGAGACGTGACGATCTTCGGCCTCGATCACAAATGGACTTATAACGTGAACCGCTCGCCATCGAGGAGCCGCAACACTCCGTTTCACGGAAGGGCATTCCGCGGCGGTCCCATCGCGACCATCGTGTCCGGGCGGGCGGTCTGGCCTTTCGAAACGTAAGTAAGCCGCGACCGGAGGGAGTGATCTTGTCATCGGACTCTGAGCCCCCGACCGCTGGGAGTCGTCGTGACGAACTTGGTTATACAGAACCGGCCGCTGCCGATACCGCACTCGCAAGCGCCTCTTCCTCGTCGTCGGCAACGGTTCGCATATCGAGAATGACCGCGTCGCGCTCAACGCGTGCGATCACCGGAACAGTGCCAGTTCGCAACGCCCGTTCGAAGGAAACCGGATCAGCGACGTTCACTTGCACAACCCACGCCGGTAGCGTCTGATCGGGTGTCGAGCCGCCGCCAATCGCCGACTCACTCTCGCGTACTACAACATCCAACGCCTCGAGTCTGTGCGCAACGCGCTCTGCGCGGCGTCGAACCTCTTCGGGAGTCGTGAAAATAATGCGCAACGTCGGTATCGCACTCCACTGCTCGAGCAACAGGTGCCGTAGCGTGTTCTCCAACGCTTCGATAATGAGCTTGTCGACGCGAAAGGCCCTGTACATCGGGTTGCGGCGAATGCGCGCGATAAGATCCGCATCGCCCGCGATGATGCCGCCTTGCGGACCGCCGAGCAGCTTATCGCAGCTGAACGACACCAGGTTCATACCGTCCTTTAGGCTTTCCTCGACCAGCGGCTCATCGATTCCGTACGAGCGCAGATCGACGAGACACCCGCTTCCCAGGTCTTCGTAAACCGAAATCCCATGCTCGCGGCCGAGGCTGGCCAAATCCGCGAGCTCAGGGCGAGCCGTAAATCCCGCCATTCGAAAATTCGATTGGTGGACGCGCATGATCAGCCGCGTTCGCTCGTTCATTGCATCCAAATAATCCTCGATGCGCGTGCGATTCGTCGTTCCTACCTCACGCAGCACTGCGCCCGAGCGCGCCATGATTTCAGGTATCCGAAATCCATCTCCGATTTCGATTAGCTCGCCGCGAGACACAATCACCTCGTGTCCAGCGGCAAGCTCGTTCAGCACCAGGTAGACCGCGGCAGCGTTATTGTTCACAACAATCGCGGGTTTTCCGATCAGCGCGCCTAATAACCCGGCGGTGTGCGCATCGCGCTTGCCGCGCCTGCCGGTCGCAAGGTTGTACTCGAGATTGGAATACCGCGGAATCGGCCTAAAATCCGCGAGCGGCGCGCGTCCAAGATTTGTATGCAAAATCACGCCTGTAGCATTGATTACGGAGCGCAAAGAAGGCCTGCACAACAGCGAGACCCGCTGTTCAACTTGTTCTTCGACCGACGCCGGCGCGCCGTTGCTGCCCTCGAGCAGAGCCCGCCGCCGCGCGTCGAGAACGCTACGCGTCTCTTTTACCAGTAATGAATGGGGCACTCCCAAGTGCTGCAGCTTCTGCAATACCTCATCCACGGATGGAAGGCTGCGCAGCGATGTTAGTGTCCGGTCAGGCAATCGCTCTGTGGGCCAATGCTTGTTTGAGATACCGACCTGTGTACGAGTGCGCTGTCGAGGCGATCGTCTCCGGCGTGCCTTGCGCAACGATGCGGCCTCCGGCCTCACCGCCTTCCGGTCCGAGATCGATGATCCAGTCAGCCGCCCGAATCAAATCGAGATTATGTTCGATCACCAGGATGCTTCCGCCGTTGTGGATCAGCCGTTCGAAGGACGTGAGCAGCTTCGCGATGTCGTCGAAGTGCAATCCAGTCGTTGGCTCATCGAATAGAAACAACGTGCCTTCACACGTCGCCTGGGCCAGATGCGCGGCCAGCTTCACGCGTTGAGCTTCACCGCCTGAAAG
>JAFAQG010000950.1 GCA_019246575.1 Acidobacteriaceae bacterium | reverse complement strand
TGGGCGGAAGCATCGTTCGGATGCTCTCTTAAAACGTCATAAAAGACGCGCATCGCCTCGGAAGCCGCGTCGTATTTGAGCAGCAGAAACCCGACCGTGACAGCTTCGGCGGGCGCAGGACCAGCGGCATAAATCTGCATGAGTTGGCTGACGAGTTCAGGACGCTGAGAAGAAGATTGTTCCAGGAGCCCGATCAACTCCCATCTCGCTTGCCGCCGCTCCGGTATGTTTGTTTGCGGCCAATCGCATACGGCGCGGCGATAATACGTGATAGCCTCCTTCGCATTGCCGCGGTTTTTTGCAATGCGAGCGAGCAGCAAGCTTGTGTATCCATCAGATGGATTCCTTAGGATTAGTTCCTGCAGATGCTGCTGTGCTTCATCGAAACGGCCCGCGCGGATCAGGGCCGAGACAAGGCCAATGTGATATTCGTTTCGATCCGGGGAAAAGAACAAGGCTTTCTGATACTCTTCGGCAGCATCATCAAAGCGCGTCTCGCGAGTCAATGTCTCGCCTTCTATATTGTGCGCGCGGCCCAATGCCTCGCGCTCCCGTTTGTAGGCGGCTGTCAGATATGCGGTTAATGCGAACGCGAACGCGAGTACAACCAATACCCCAACCGTCGTGCGCAGATTATTTTGGTATGCGGTCAACGCACCGGCCTCTTACGGCCCTGGTTCTTCGGTAACGGCAGGGGGCTCCGAAAGCGGGTGACCGCCGTTTGGGGCCGATCCATTATGAGCTTCACGATGAGAATGGGGCATCAGGTGCTGCTCTATTCGTACATCGCAGTGGCAACAATCGCTGCAGCAATGGCAGCGCTCGCACATATGGTTCGAGCACGCGTCTTTAGTGCAGAAGACGCAGATATCCGTCGAAGATTCGCCACAAATGCTGCACGTAAATGTCGTAGTTTCCATGGCTAGTTCTTCGATCGCTTAGTATTCGCGGGCTCTCTGCTGATCATAGCGCGGCACCGCTGTGCTTCGGCATCGGCTAGTTTGTAGTCTTGCTGAACACTGGTGGCCAGTTCGCGCAGGTAATCTCGAAGTCGCTCCCGTGCGTTGAAATTGTGAGCCGCAACCGCGGAGAGCTGACCGGCAGAGTTCGCGTCGGCGTAGCGGGCCGCTCCATCGGCCAGCGATCGCAACGTTGTATCTAGCATTTCGAGACGAAAATAAACATCCATGGCTTCGGCTAAGTCACCAGTGTTGTTGGAAAAATGCGAAAGAGCACGAACGCAGCTATCTACTTCGGTTTGAGCTTGATGCCATTGGGTGATGTACGTGCCGGGCGCGCCCTTCACGTCGTACCATTGCTGGGGGTTGATGGCCGTGAGCGGAGCCTTCGCTTGCTGCAATTCACTCGCTAAATTGCGCACCGTCGTTTTGACTTGGGCGCTGTTCTCAACGCCCGCGATTTGGGGAGAACCTCCGCTTGACTGTGCCCACGAGTATGTGTGCAGAGCGCCGAGCAACAACAGCGCGCCGAAAAAACGGAGCGTTTTCATCCGCTTTTATTTTAGCGGCGTCCCCCGTCGGCCAAAAGATTGCTGCCACCTTGCTCCTCGAAATTGTGGGACCCGCCCTTGCCGGGTCCAATGGCGGACAGCACGCTGCGAATAGATCTTGCCGTGAATCGATATAGCGACCCCCGGTCGACTCGCCTTGAAATAGGTTGATCCTTTTGCACCATGATTGCGTCGACAGCTCTGATCAGCACCGGTTCGCCGCGAGGTAATAACGCGTGCTGCACGGAAACTTCACCTTCAATGACGTCGATTCGCATCACTCCGTCCTCATCTAGGCCAATCATGAGTGTGGCCGGGCCAGTCGCAGAGATTATGGCAACAGACGTGAAAACGCGTTGTTGGCGTTGTGTTGAATCCGGTTGGAGATGAACGCGAACGTGCCCGCTCTGCACGTCGAGTAAATCCCCGGCTCGCGAAGTGTTCTGCCGAAATTGCACACGCGAATTGCCAAACAATTCAAAATAGCTGCCCCCGGTCACATCGAATCGTGCGTAGCCATCGGCGCCAGTCCAAATTGTCTGGCGGATCGCGACGCGCTCACCATTACTCAAGGCCCAAGGTTGTTCATCGCGCAAGCGTGTCACTTGACCTGTCACTGAGGTGGCTTTCGCCTCGTACTGCTGCGCTGCGGCGGAATCGATCGGAGGATCGGCCCAGCACCAGGTTGTGATAAGGATGCTTATGCAGGCCCATCGAGGGGCGCGCCCTAGACGAAGATGCGTCGA
>JAFAQG010000949.1 GCA_019246575.1 Acidobacteriaceae bacterium | reverse complement strand
CGGACAATGAATTTAGGGTTAAGAGGCAAGAAAGCGCTCGTGCTCGGCGCGAGCAGAGGCCTGGGACGTGCAATCGCAATTGCGCTGGCTCGGGAAGGTGCGCAAGTCGCGATTGCGGGCCGGACTGAGTCAACGTTGAGCCAGACGCTTGCAGAAATCGAGGCTGCGGGAGCGGAAGGCCTCGCACTGAATTGGGATATCGCCGATTTAGGAGCGATAGAGCAAAATATCACCGCCGTAGAAGCGAAGTTCGGATCCATAGATGTGCTGATCAATAACACCGGCGGCCCACCTCCGACGTCCGCGGCGGGACAAACCCCAGATCTGTGGGCAAAAAACTTCCAATCCCTGGTGCTGTCGCTAATTGCGATTACGGATCGTGTCCTTCCAGCTATGCGCACGCGGAAATGGGGCCGCATCATCACGAGCACATCGTCGGGTATTATCGCCCCCATCCCCAATCTGGCGTTATCGAATGCACTGCGGCTGTCGCTCCTCGGGTGGTCAAAGACCTTAGCAGGCGAAGTGGCGCAGGACGGCATCACGGTGAACGTCGTGGTGCCCGGCCGCATCGCCACAGACCGGCTGCGGTCTCTTGATGAGGCGAAGGCCAAACGCGAATCGCGTTCTCTAGAGGAAGTAGAACAAGAGAGCATCGCTTCAATACCGGTTCGCAGATATGGCAGGCCCGAAGAATACGCGGACGTCGTCGCATTTCTCGCAAGCGAACGATCTTCGTACGTCACCGGGTCTGTCGTTCGTGTGGATGGGGGAATGATTCCGAGCATTTGAGGTGAATCTTATGACGGCACTCGAAGGTCAGGTGGTTCAGGCGCTCTCCAGCATCTCGACGGCAACATTGACGACGGTATTGCTTAAGAAGGGCCTTCGAAACGTATGGATGCGCGGCCCGCGACCGTTGCGGCCCGAGCAGACGCGGCTGGTGGGACGGGCATTCACCCTGCGCTTCGTGCCTGCGCGCGAGGATCTGGCAACTCCTGAGTCGTGGGCATCACCCCGCTCCACGCGCGGTGCAATCGAAGACATGCCGGAGGGATGCATCGCGGTGGTGGATGCCATGCGCATAACCGATGCCGGAATCTTTGGAGACATACTTTGCGCCCGGATGAAGAAACGCGGAGTGACGGCTCTTGTGACCGATGGGGTGATGCGCGACGTTGCGGGCGTGCTCGAAACCGGGCTGCCCGTTTGGTGCCAGGGCGCTGCCGCCCCACCGTCCGTGGCTGGACTCACGTTCGTGAACTGGCAGGAGCCGATCGGATGTGGCGGAGTTGCTGTATTCCCGGACGACGTTGTCGTTGTCGATGCCGATGGCGCCGTAATCATTCCCTCTGCGCTCCTCGATGAAGTGGTTGCAATCGCATCCGAGCAGGAGAAGCTGGAGACGTGGATTATGGGCGAGGTCCGGAACGGAGCGGCGCTGCCGGGACTTTATCCGCCAAACGCCGAAAACAAGGCGAGATACGAGGCGGCGATGAACAGCAAAGGTCGATCGTAGCGGAGCGCATAGCTGGGCATTGACCGCCTCACGCGTGCTCAGTATGTAGCAGTTTGTTTTTCCTGTGATTCGTCAGGATCTGCTGCAGAATGCCCGGAACTTCGAACACCGCCCGGTTTTCCATGCTCTCGATTCGGCTCTGCATCGCGGCGAGCTGGCCGCCGCTGAGCAGATGCTTGACTGTAGACTCGATCTGCCGGAAGTTCTTCAATACGATGCCGACGCCCTGTTCACGGATCCATTCGGCGTTATACCGCTCCTGCGGAAGCGTCCGCGCGTTGCTCTCGACAATGACGGGCAGCTTCATGTGCAAAGCTTCCGAGATACTGCCAGGACCCGGCTTCCCGAGAAAGAAATCGGACAGCTGCATGTAGTACGGAATCTCTTTCGTGAAGCCTTCGATGTGAAGTTTATTGCGCGTCTTCAGACGTTCCAGCCGTTGTTTCAATTTTGCATTCCGGCCGCAGATCATGATGAGTTGCAGATCGCTAGCGGAGTTGCCCAGCCGCTCGGCAATGCGCAGCATCGTAGTCGATCCCTCTCCGCCGAAAAGCACCAAAGCAGTCGGTAAATGCGGATCGAGCCCGAGTCGGGTACGCTCTGCGGCGCGATCGCACGCCTCGCTCGTATAAAACAGCGGCCGCAAGATCATTCCGCTTACGAGAAACAACCGGGAACTCGGATGGCCAATCGCACGGGCTTGGGCGAGCGCGCGCTCGGTGCCGCAGATCAAGTATTGGTCAGGCTGCCGCTCCATCCAAAAATGTGGCGGGAAATCGGCGAAATCGGTCAGAATCGTGGCCATTGGAGTTCCGGGGATGGCTCTCTCCAGACTCTGAAACAGCGCGCGATTGAAATTCGGGACGAGTGAAACGACCATGTCGGGCCGCTGCGTGCGCCAGTATTCCGCCAACAGGTTGACCTGCGCCCGATGGTACACGCGGATGACTCCATGCATGCATCTGAGCAACTGACGCGATCCCAAGGTCCACCCGCGCGCCAGCAGCAGGTTGTAAATGTCTTCGAGGCGGATGCGTGTTACTTTCCGAAATACATCGAGCGGGTCGAGAATTTCCTGGAGGTTAACCAGCCTGACGTTCCAGTCGTAACCTTCGGAGGCAATGACCGATTGGAGCGCGAGGGTAGCGCTGCGGTGGCCTCCGCCGGCATTGAAATAGACGAAGTCCAACGTGGGTCTTTGTAACAAACTTCCATGCTACCGGGCGCTGCGTAATTTCGGCTACGTTTCGTACACTGGTGTCCTAAGGCACTGCGGAAATGACGCTGTAAATCATGCTTCAGTTTATTGCCACGCGCGATCACAAACTGATGCGAAAGGTGAACAAATGGCCAGCGCCGAAGTGGGTTCGTCTGTTGGCCATCGGAGCAACAAGAGCCGGGGATGGATGGCTCTGGTATGTCACCGGATTGCTGGTGATCCTTTTCGGTGGCCGAAACCGATTCACGGCAACGGCGGCGGCGGGCTCAGCCGCGGCTTTCGGCATCGGATTTTTCATATGTCTGAAAAAACTCTCCGGGCGCAAGCGGCCGTGTGAGATAGAACCGCATTGCTGGGCTCGCCTGCTGCCTCCGGATCAGTTTTCGTTTCCGTCGGGACACACGATCACGGCATTCGCAGTTGCGATTACGCTGAGTGAGTTCTATCCGACGCTGCTCGTGATTCTCCTGTTCTGCGCTTTCGCGATCGCCGCGTCCCGAATTTTGCTGGGAATGCACTTTCTGAGCGATGTCGTTGTCGGCGCCGTACTCGGGACGGGACTCGCCCTCGCAAGCCATTCCGTGTTCGCCTGACGCTCTCCACGCTTTCCCAGGCGGCAACCCAGTCAGCAGCTATAGTGAGAGAGGCCGATGCAGCGGTACGGCCCGGCGGCTACTCAAGTCCCGGACGGGCCGGCAGATCTCTTGAGGAACGCGCAGACCGGCGATGGCCGGACGCGCCGATCAAAGAGCTTGCGACTCATGTTTCTGTTTGGCGGCGCGGAATCCGTGCCCTGTGCGCTCTATGCTGCGGCAAACTCTGCTGTATCTATCGCGTCAACGATGGCTTCGGCACTGGTTGGAGAACTCCAGCGCATCCCGCAAGTTGACGTCACGCTTTATTGCAGGCGGCGTGCTTTCCGACGCATTTCGAGTCGTCGAGAAGCTCGCCGGCGAACACATCGCCGCGACGCTTGACTTTCTGGGAGAAAATGTAACTTCTCTTACGGAAGCGGCGCGGTCGCGCGAATCCTATCTACAAGCGTTAGGCGAGGTCGAGCAAACGCGCCTGCCGGCAACGATCTCCGTCAAACTGACGCAACTTGGACTCGACTTCTCGACTGACGCCTGCCTCGCGAACGTCAGCGCGCTTGTCGCTCGTGCGCAGGCCATGAACACGATGATTGAAATAGACATGGAGGGCAGCGAGTACACAGACCGTACGCTCCAAATCGTCAAATGTTTGCACGAGCGCTTTCAGGGACACGTCCGCGCAGTCGTTCAGGCGTACCTGTATCGGAGCGAGGCTGACATCGAGAGGCTGTCAGACCGCCGAATCCCGGTGCGCTTATGTAAGGGCGCGTACCACGAACCCGCCGAGATCGCGTTTCAGCATAAGAGAGATGTAGACCGAAACTATCTCAAGCTACTGAGGGCATTACTCGAAGCGGGAACTTATCCGGCGATCGCAACGCATGACGTGAACATGATCCGTGCAGCCGTGAAACAAGTAAAGGAACAAAACGTTGCTGCGGATCGTTTTGAGTTTCAGATGCTGTATGGCGTCGGGCGCGATCTGCAGCGGGAACTGGTTCGGAGAGCATACCGCCTTCGTCTGTATATCCCGTATGGAGATGCATGGTACCCGTACTTCATGCGCCGGCTCGCTGAACGCCCTGCAAACCTTTTATTCCTCGTCAGGAATCTGATTCGGTAGGCAACCTGCGGGAACGTCTTGTCGCGAAAGGAGTCTAATAGAGTTAATGAAGTATTGGGCGTACCTCATCGGTAAGCTTGCCGTTGTTGCGTGCGTGGTGTACGGATTACAGTTCGCGGCAACGCACCGCTTTCCTCCGCCGCCTGCTGAGTGGTTTGGAAAAACACCGACAGACACAGTGGCCCGACTGCCCGTGCTCGCCACAATGCTTTATGGGAAGGTGCCGAAGCGTTTCCAATTCGATATGGCTTACACCTTTGCGGTGCTCGGGGTGTGGCTGGTGGGTGCGGGACTGATCTATGTCGCTATTCTCGATCAGCGCCGTCGTTGTCGCACATGCTTGCGGCGGTTGATTATGCCCGTTGCAATGGGATCGTGGGGAAACATGCTGACCATCGGCCGTCCAAAGACCGCCTGGATCTGTCCTTTCGGCCATGGAACGCTCACCATAGACGAACTACAGATCACCGGCAAAGAGACGCCCGATTGGGAACCGCACGACGACAATATTTGGAAAGAGTTAGAATCGTATTACCAAGCCCGGAAGTAACTTAGACAAACGGCGGGCGTCCACTGGATAGAGAGACTCGTTTCCAGGCGAATTGTTTGCCCGTACGTATCAAACTTCCTGCCAAAAAGGCATCTGCCCGTAACGCAAAGAATCCATTCCCTTGGCGCATGGCGCTGGCTATTACGCTGAGTGCCGCGCTGGGAATCGGAGTGGGCGGCGTCGCGTTTTTCTACGCGAAATACGCCCGAATCGCAGACGAAAAACTCGCGCATGGACCGTTCCCCAAGTCATCCATGCTCTATGCATCTCCGCAGGTGATAGGCGTCGGCGATGCGGGAACTCCGTTGCAACTCGGGGCAAGGCTTCGCGACAGCGGCTACGGGGAAGATGCCCGGGCCAATGCTACCGGTTGGTATCATCTCCGGCCCGACGCCATCGAGATCTTTCCCGGCCCGCAAGCGTATACGAGCGGAGAGCCCGGCCTGATTCGCTTCAAGGATGGAAAGATCTCGTCCGTCCTCGATTTAAGCGATCATTCGGCGCGCACTGAATATACGCTCGAGCCGCAGTTGATCAGCAGCTTGTACGACAAGAATCGGGAAAAGCGGCGGCTGGTCAAATACGAAGACATCCCGCCCGTTCTGATCCAGGCGTTGATCTCCGCAGAAGACAAACGGTTTTTTCAGCACTCCGGTTTCGACCCTATCCGCATCATCAAAGCTGCCTTTGTGGACGTGAAGGAACGCCGGAAGACCGAAGGCGCGTCTACCCTCACCCAGCAGCTTGCATGGATGCTCTGGCTCGATCACCGCAAGACGTTCGGGCGCAAGTTCGCGGAACTGATGATCTCCATCCATCTCGAGCACAAGCTCACGAAGGAAAAGATTCTCGAGTACTACGCGAACGAGGTGGATCTGGGCCGCCGTGGCTCATTTGCGATCCGCGGCTTCGGCGAGGCCGCTCAAGCGTACTTCGGTAAGGACATCCGGCGGCTGACCTTGCCGGAGGCCGCCACGCTTGCGGGCTTGATCCAGGAGCCGAGTTTCCGGAATCCCGTCCGCTGGCCGGAGCGCGCAAAAGCACGTCGTAACGTGGTGCTGCGCATGATGCTGGATAACGGCTACATCAAAGAATCGCAGTATGTCGCGGCGGTGGAATCCCCGATGGTGGTTGCGAGACAGGGGGTCGAATCCGCAGACGCGCCTTACTTCGTCGATCTGGTGAATGAGAATCTTTCGGACGAGTTCGAAGACCGCGACTTCCAGGATTCCGGCTCGAAGATCTACACCACTCTCGACCCCGACCTGCAACGCGATGCTGCGGATGCCGTCGCGATTGGAATGCATGAGGTCGATGGTATTCTCGCGAAACGTCACAAAGCGGGTAGCGCGACGCCGGAAGCACAAATTGCGCTGATTTGTCTCGATCCGCATACCGGCGAAGTGAAGGCGCTCATCGGCGGCAGGAACTATGGCGTAAGCCAATTGGATCACGTGCTGGCCAAGAGGCCTTCAGGCAGCGTCTTCAAGCCGTTTGTTTATGCGGCCGCTTTAAACACCGGACTTTCGGGCCAGCCGAACCCAATCACTCCCTCGACCGTTTTTTCAGACGACCCCCACACGTTTTATTTCAATGGGAAAACTTATGAGCCTACGGATTATCACCACAGCGATTCCCGCGGCGATGTGACGGTGCGGCGAGCGCTTGCGCTATCCCTGAATATTCCAACCGTCGAGATTGCCGAGGCGACCGGCTACGGCGCTGTTGCCGACCTGGCGCATAAGGCGGGACTGGCCGACATCCAGCCGACACCCGCGATGGCGCTCGGCTCCTATGATGTGAGCCCTCTGGATATGGCCGGGGCTTACACGATGTTCGCGAATAACGGAATGCTTGTGAAGCTTCGGCTGATTTCCAAAATCCTCGATAACACGGGAACCGACGTCTGGACGTCCCAGCCCGAAACTACAAAAATCCTTGATCCGCGCGTCAACTTTCTCATGGTCAATATGATGAAAGAGGTGTTGCGGAGCGGCAGCGGCGCACGCGTGCATGCGTACGGATTCAATTTGCCGGCAGCGGGCAAAACGGGCACTTCGCATGATGCCTGGTTCGCGGGGTTTACCAGCAAATTGCTTTGCGTTGTCTGGGTGGGATTGGACGATTACGAGGACATCAAGATCGAAGGCGCACATGCCGCTCTTCCGGTTTGGGCGGAGTTCATGAAGCGCGCTCATAAGCACCGGGCTTATCGCGACGTATCCGATTTCGTGATTCCGGAAGGAGTGGTCAGTGCACAGATCGACCCCGATACGGGCGGTCTCGCGACGAGCGCCTGCCCCAAAGCTCAAACCGAATACTATCTGGTGGGGAGTCAACCGGTCCAGTTCTGTGCGCTGCATCAGGGTGGCTCGACTCAGATCGCAGCTTGGGACGCAACAGCGCCGGC
The DNA here is from genome assembly GCA_019246575.1 of Acidobacteriaceae bacterium. Next base: position 1,462 of record JAFAQG010000949.1, on the reverse strand, counting down.
CACAAATCCTCTACCGGCACAGCAGATCGGAATCCCTGGTCAGCCGCTCCCGCCGCCGCCGCCCGTAACTCAGCCCGCCGCGACCGCAACTCAAAAGAGAGGCGGATTCTTCGACCGGCTGAAGAGCATTTTCCGGTAAAGGGGATGGCATTGTGCGTTTAAGCAAAGCGCACAGCCCGGGTGATGGGCGTTGTGCGCGTTTGAACAAAGCGCACAGCCCGGGTGATGGCCTTCACCAGCGTTTTCCGTTTCACGTTCCCGGGTATATAGTTGAACCAAGGGGAGGCGGTATGCCCTGGTTGTTCCGTTTGCATCCAATATACGGCTGTCTGGCATTGGTTTGCACAGCAGTTGTGGCGAACTCGCAGCAAAAACCAAATCTACCGTCCGACGGTCTCCGGGCGTCGGTTGCGTCTTTGCCCCCACCGCCAGATACACGCGCGCACCAGATCACGTCGGAGTTGCGGGGCGACATCTATATGGCGCGGAAGATGTATCGCGAAGCTATAGACATGTACCGCCAGGGTCCGACGGATTCCGCCGTGCTTGCCAACAAGATCGGCATCGCCTTTCATCAGATGCTGCAGTTCGATCTGGCGAAGAAGAATTATCAGCGTGCGTTGAAGCTTGACCCCAAATACGCCGAGGCGATCAACAATCTCGGAACTGTTTACTATTCCGAAAAGAACTATCGGAAGGCGATCGGCTACTATAAGCGATCTTTGCGCTACTCTCCCGAAACGGCGTCTGTTTACGCAAATCTCGGGGCTGCCTATTTTGCACGCAAGGATTATAAGCGCGCGTCCGAGGCTTACGAACAAGCTCTTAAGCTAGATCCGGATGTGTTCGAGCATCACAGCGGCTTCGGCACTCTGATGCAGGAGCGAACTGTCACGGAGCTCGCAACCTTTCACCTTTATCTTGCGAAAACGTATGCCAAGAGCGGCGCGAACGAGCGTGCGCTAATTTATCTTCGGAAGGCGCTCGAGGAAGGCGTGAAGGACCGCGAGAAGATTCCCGATCTTCCGGAATTCGCTTCCCTCAAGAAGGATCCGGCTTTCCAACAGCTCATTCAAGAAAATCCTAAACCACTGTAGAGGCAACTACTGCGACTTCGAACAGCGGTAATGGCGGCAGCGCTGCTCGTGCTGCCGAGTTGTTCCACTGAACCTGTGGCGGCGCTTCGGCGCTTAGCGCTTTTGCCCGGTAATATTCTCATACCGGACCCGGCATCTGAGTGGATGCGTTTCGCCGTGCCGCTCGTGTTGCAGCAGGACCTCTCCGTTTCCCGAAGTCTGGTCACAACGATTGCTGAGAGTGATTCGGGAGCATATCAGTTCGGGGCATCGGAGTTGCTGGAGGCAACCGTAGAGAACCGGTATCAGCGCCTTCATATCCAGGCCACCATCACAGATCTCGGAACTCAGCGAAGCAGGGAAGTTTTTACCGTTGACAGGCCCGC
>JAFAQG010000936.1 GCA_019246575.1 Acidobacteriaceae bacterium | reverse complement strand
TTCTCGCAGGAATCGCCGCTCGAATTCATCTGGTGCATTGCGGGCGAGCGCTACTGGGTCGGCGATAAGAACAAGGCGTTCATGACGGGAGCGGTGGACTCACTTACAACGTAAGCTGAGCTTCAGACATGGCGGGAGCTGGCGGTGCTTGGATGCGGCCGACGACTGCGTGGAGAAGGAAGACTCCGGCGAGCGGCATCAACGCGGCGATGAAAAACGCCGGCACATACGAGACGTGATCGATAAGCCATCCGGTAAGCAGCGGAAATGTTAAACCGCTGAGGCCTCCCGCAATGCCCGTCATTCCGGTTACGCGTCCGACGACTGCCCGCGGCACGAGATCCGAAATGGCGGCGAACATGTTGGCGGACAGGAATGTGTTGCCGAATAGCACGAGCGAGATAAACCCGATGGCGGACGCCGTAGTGGCGGCGGTGACGACACCGATGCTGAGCAGGCAACAGACTGCGCCGAAGTACATGGTGCTCAGGCGGGCCGTGTTGACGGTGAACCCGCGGCGGATGAGCAGGCCCGCGATCCAGCCGCCTCCGATGCTGCCGATATCGCCAAAGAAGAACGGAATCCAGGAGAACAAACCGATTTCGGCGAGAGTCAAGCCGCGGGCGTGAAACAGGTATTGCGGAGTCCAGAACCAGTAAAACTGCATGACGGGTCCGACGAGCAGGCGGCACAGCATCGGGGCCCAAACTCTTCGGGATGAGAGTAGGTCCCGAGTTTTGGGCGCGTGCTCGCTAGGGGCGCGTTGCTCCAAGATGTAGGCCCGTTCTTCGGAACTTACTCGCGGGTGCGCCGCGAGCGGCCTATAGTACGAGCGCCAAAGCAGCGCCCAGGCGACGCCAAGAAAGGCCGGTAACAGGAACGCGGTCCGCCAGCCGAAATGGAGGGTGATGAACACGATGAGCGGAGGAGCAAGCACCGCTCCGATCATGGTGCCGCTATTAAAAATTCCGACCGCTAGCGCCCATTCGTGCTCAGGAAACCATTCGGAAACGACTTTCATGCCGCCCGAGAAATTGCCGCATTCCCCCGTGCCCATCCAGAATCGAAACAGGCTGAATTGAAAAACCGAGCGACCGATGGAGTGCATTGCCGTTCCTATCGACCACCAGACAGCCGCGAAGGAGAACCCGGAGCGTACGCCGATGCGATCCATCAGCCAACCCATGGGGAATTCGCCGATCATCATTCCCAGCATGAAAGCGGACACGATTCTTCCGTAATCCGAGTTGCTCATATGGAAGGTCTGGGTGAGCAACGGTGCGACGACCGACAGTGTTTGCCTGTCGACGATGTTCACGATCGTTATGAGGAACAGCAGAACGAGGATGCGCCAGCGATAGCCGCGAAAGAACTGGTGCTGTGGAAGTGTAGAGATCTCGAGTCCGGGGGAGCTCGACATCGGCACGACTAACATATCATGTATTAGGCGAGGCCGACGGAATCATGCAGTTATTCATCGATACAGCGAATGTAAGTGAGATCAAAACGGCGTGGAGCTGGGGGATTCTCGACGGAGTCACGACAAATCCCACACACATTGCGAAATCCGGGAAAAACTTCGACGACGTGCTGGACGAGATATTTGCGATTGTGGATGGACCGATCAGTGTCGAGACGGTTAGCACGAATGCGGAGGACATCGTCAGAGAAGCGCGGGCGATTGCGGCATTGCATCCGAATGCGGTTGCAAAAGTGCCGGTCATAACTGAAGGGCTGAAAGCTGTGAAGCAACTGGCGCAAGACGGGATAAAGACGAACGTGACGCTCTGTTTCAGCGCGCTGCAGGCATATCTGGCGGCGAAAGCAGGAGCGACTTACATCAGCCCGTTTATACACCGCAAGGACCTGGCCGGAGATGACGGCATGCTCTTACTACGGCAGATCAGGCAAATCTATGATCGCTATGGATACCCGACCAAAATTCTGGCCGCAAGCATTCGGACCTCGAAGGAGGTGCTCGATGCCCTTTTGGCAGGCGCGGATGTGGCTACCATGCCGTTCGACATCATGGAATCGCTCTATAAACACTCGATGACCGATGCCGGACTGAAGATGTTTCTTGACGATTGGAAGACGGTGCCGCCGAGCCGGCTATTTAGCGGCGAGATGGTAGCGCGCTAAGTCGCTCACGGATTTGTTCCCGGCGCGATGAACTGGCTGCTGGTGGGCGTCGGCGACATTGCGGTAAAGCGAGTCATACCGGCAATCGAAGCCGAGCCGCGCAGCGATCTGTACGGCGCCGTGTCGCGCAATCAAGAGAAAGGGCGACGGTATGCGGCGCGCGTGTGGACCGATTTAGCTGCCGCTCTCGAGGATGAGTCAATCGATGCGGTCTACATAGCGACTCCGGTATTTCTGCACGCTCCGCAAACGATTGCTGCCCTAAAAGCGGGGAAACACGTCTTGTGCGAAAAGCCGATGGCAATGAACTATACGGAGGCGGCTCGCATGAACGAAGCAGCGCAGCGGACCGGGAAGATATTAGGCATCGCGTATTTCAGGAGAATGTATCCGAAGGTGCGGCGCGCGAGGGAAATCATCGAGAGCGGCGGTATCGGGCGGCCGGTCCTGGCCGAGGTGAAATGCGCCGAATGGCGGGAGGAAAACGACGACCGGCCGTGGTTGTTCGATCCGAAACAAGCGGGAGGAGGTCCGCTGTTCGATATCGGTTCGCATCGTATCGATGCGCTGAATTACGTCTTTGGACAGCCGAAGAAAGTTTCGGCGATGCTGTATCCGGCGCCCGAGGGCAGCAGCGTCGAGAGAAATGCGACTGTGTTGATCGAGTATGCGAACGGCGCACGCGGTATCGTGGATGCCCGCTGGGATTCACATATCGAGCGTGACGAGTTTCGGATCACCGGCACCGAAGGCGAACTCGATTTGACGCCGCTCAGCGGCCCGGAGTTGAGATTCGGCTCTGTGGTAGAGCACGCGCCGTGTCATTCGAACCGGCACTATCCGTGCGTTGAGAACTTCGTGGCTGCGGTTCTTGATGGCGCTCCGCTTGCGGCATCGGGAGCATCGTCGATGTGGACGGATTGGGTGACGGAGAGGGCCGTGGAGACGGCCGTGGCTAATAGGTGAACGCGAGGGACGAATGTGCAGCGGGTGAGGCTACAAGTTAGCCGAAACTAACATTCTCACTTGCGATTCGGCAGGCAGAAAGATTTGTAAACGCGATACATCAGGAATTGGAAGAATGCAAGAACTCAATACAAGCCGGCAACTCGGGAAGGGCGTGAAAGTGCGGTCCAGACGATGGAGGAGAGTGCGAGTTGTATGGTTTTATGCTTGCATCGTCTTGATTCTCGCCATGACTCTCGGTAACGATCACCACGGCCTTCGCCATTTCACGTACGCAACGAGCCCGATCGTCCTAGCGGTCGTTTGGTGCTTGCGATGCAACGAAACACAGCACTTGTGTCGGGTGCGGGCATGCGAAGCTGCCTTCCGAGTTCTTCGGCGAACGTTGCCGTGGTTTGCTGCGGCGTATTGGGCAGTTTACCTGTGGATGCCTACGGGCGGGTGGAGAGAGACTTTGATGGACAGCCCTGTGCTGATCTCATGGCTCGCGGTTTTTGTTATCTCGCTGCCGCAGGCGATTGAGATCTGGAGGGAACCCGATCGGACCGGC
>JAFAQG010000850.1 GCA_019246575.1 Acidobacteriaceae bacterium | reverse complement strand
GCTTCGGTGTCTGAAGGCACGATTGACGGTGTCCGGCTGCATGTGCTGATCGAACCACCGGCGCCGCGAAGATGATGGGGACGACGAGCATGGGCGCGCGCGGTGCCAGTGCACCGCCGAGAGCTACCGCTTCTCCGCCGATGGAAGGGGCGCGAATCTGGGCGTGACCAACCCTGTAGCGGTGAGTATCAGCATCGGGGAGAACGCTGGCTCGATACAGATCAATGCCCGGTCAGAGTAGATTCGGAGGCGGCTATGTCGCAGCCGGCCAGCGCTCGCCGGAGCCTCCCGCCGAGGGATTCCCGCTTACTCGACAGTGCCCGAACAAGCAGAGTTCTTGGAGACGCAACTCGCGCGCCCGGGCTGGCTAGCGATTGTCTACCAGGTCACGCGTAACCCAAGTTGAATGGCGCGAGGGGAGTTCTGCTGTCCGCCCGTAACGATCCCGAAGCTCTGGCTGGTGGGCGACAAGATGGGGCCACCGTAGACAGGATGATTTAGCAGGTTGAAAGCTTCGCCCCGGAATTGGAAGCGGAATTTTTCGCGAACGGAGAAATTCTTCAGCAGCGAGGCATCGATATTCATCAAACTGTCCGCGCGCAGGTTATTGAAGTATTGCGGAAACGTCCGCACGTTGAAACTGTTGGGCTGATCCGCAGAGGCTCTATCGAAGACAGATGTATTAAATGTTGCATCGGGATTGGCCGGATTCAGATCGATAGGACCGCCATTATAAATGACGTTTCCCCAACTGAGCGGAGGGCCGCTAGTAAAGGTGAAGATCGCGTTGACCACCCATCCGCCGAGCAGCGCGTTTACAGCGGCAGGCGAGTTTGCGAGGAATGTCCTTCCGTGTCCGACGGGCACATCGTAACTTCCGCTCGCCACCACGTGATTCGGCCGATCGTCGGGCGAAATCATCTTAATCAGAGCGGTCTGAGGATTCAGGCGAATGCTGCGTTGTTCCAACCGCGAATGCTGGTAGATGGCGAGGAACTGGAAACCGTTCGAATATCGTTTTTCGAAACGGATGAAGCCCATCTCGTAATAGGAACCAGCATCATTGACGCCGACCTCCGTCAAGCCGGTATATTGGGGAAAAGGCAACAGTAACTGCTGCCGCTGAACGGTGCTGCCGTTCAAGCTAGTTCCGGGCAAAAGGCCCGCAAAAGGGTTTGACACACTTCCTTGCAGGAGGTTTGTTAGATTCTGGTCGCGTACCGGCGAAGTGGTCAAGTATCTCAGGGGCAGGTAGTTCAGCGGCTGATTCTCTTGCAGGTGTACGCCGTGGTTACCTTCGTAATCAACCTCAATGAGATAGTTATGCGCTAGCTGCTGCTGGATACTGAAATTCCACCGCAGTGAATACGGGTTTAATGGATATGGGTTGTAAAACGAGACGGACTGTCCTACAAAGGTCGCCAGCCCTAACGGTGATGGTGATGCAAGACCAGTGGGAAATGGATTGGAAAGCGTTGCATACGGCGTCAGAAAATTATTGTTTGTCGCAACCAGGGGCGTAGTTTGGCTAAAGCCGGACTGGATCACCGGGCTGCTGCCGCCCTGCAGAATAGAGAGCGGGAACATAAACAAGCCGAAACCCCCGCGGATGACGGTCTTGCTCGATGGCCCAAACGGCGTCCATGCAAATCCGACACGCGGGCTGAAGAGGTGCGATGAAGGATTCGTGATGTTCCGAACGGCAGGAGTGGGAAAGGTGAGGCCGCCAGGCGTCGTGAACTGACTGACCGGTAGCTGCGGTATTGGATTTCTCGCGTAAGCTGCCTGCGCCGCCGCCTGAATCGGATTCGTGGCCGTGAAATCGAACCCGTTTACGTTGCGGTTGTAACGCTCCGTGATAGGCATATCCTTGTCGTATCGCAGACCGAGATTCAGTGTGAGGTTAGCTCGAACGCGCCAATCGTCTTCCAAGAAAACGGCGTAATAGTTTTGGCGATAGCTGCCTTCGGCGGGAACGTCGAATTGGCCGCTGGAGGGTAACCCAAGAAGAAATGCCGCCAGTTCCTGACCGATCGGCGCGCCGGGCGCCGTACTCAGCGGACCGTTGGTCCAGGCGGTGCTGAAGTTAAAGAGGCCGCTCGAATAGCCGTAGTTAATTACACCCGATCGATAAGACCGCAGATCTACTCCCATTTGTAGGCTGTGCGCTGATGCCACTTTGCTCAGCGTCGAGAAGATCTGGTAACTATCCTCCGGCAGGACATCCCCGACCGTGCTGGGTGTTCCGCCGATTCCTGTTCCCGCATTCGCTCCCAGTCCCGCGTAGGTCGTGCTCCCGAAGCTAATAACCGGAAATGACAGGTGAGTAGAAGCCGCGGCTAGAGACGCGGGCAGCCCTAATTGCGCGAAGTTGAAATTGGGCGCCCCGAAGCTCAGAGTGTCGACGTATCGCGTCCAGTTCAGGCGAGTGTCGAGCACAGCGGTGGGAGTAAACGTATACACATCGTCGAATGTCGACCCCCAATTATCCCGGCCATTTTGCCTCCCCGTTGCTGCGTTGTTAAACCAGTTCAGACGGTTCTCGAGCCGGAAGTTGTGCCGGAAATTGAAGTAAACTTTCTGTCTGTCGCTCAGGTTGTAGTCCAGGCGTCCAAGTTCGTTATTAAAGCTGTCTGTCGATGCTCCGGAATAGATGTAGTTGCTTTCAAGAGCGCCTGCGACATTCGGCAGCGGAACGTACTTAAGGATGGCCTGCGCGACGGGGTTCAGATCTCCGGGTGGAATCATGTTGTTCGCGAACGGCTGGCGCAGTACGGCGGTGCCTTGCGCCACCGCCATGAAGGGGTTGTAGATCTGGTACTGAGGACCAAGCCGGAGCAGCGCTGAAAAATCACCCTGCCGCTCGGCTGCGGTGGGCACAGTCAGCGTAATGGCATCCGGCGTGGCGGCCTTGATTCCTTCGAATGCGAAAAACCAGAACAGTTTATCTTTACCGTTGTAGAGGCGCGGCAGAAATACCGGACCGCCGAAAGTAAGTCCGTACTGGTTTTGTCTGGTGACCGGTTTTTGTAAGCCTCCTTTATTGGACAGCCATGTGTTCGCGCCGAGTGCGGAAACCTCATTGAACTCGTAAGCGGAGCCGTGGAGGTCATTCGTGCCGCTCTTGGTAATCATGTTGATCGTGCCACCGCCAGTGTGCCCGTAAGCAGCGTTCACATTGAAAGTCTGAACGAGCACTTGCTGTGTCGCATCGACGGGTGGGACGTAGGCTACCTGTCCGGTTCCTGGTCTCGTGTCCTCGCTTCCATCCATCAACAACTCGTTCTGCTGTGCGCTCCCGCCGCCCATCGCCCATGCCGACTCGCCGCCATTGTCGTAGGGGTGAACCGCGCTTGCTGTGCTGGTGGACACGACGCCCGGCGCGAGTTCCGCCAGTGTGAGGGGCGATCGCCCGTTGAGAGGCATATTTTCGACCTGATGCGTACTGATGACCTCTCCCGAGGACGCATCCGCAGTGTCCAGCATGGGCGCCTCTTCTGTGACGTTGACCATCTCGGTTTCCGCGCCGAGCTCCAGCTTGAGATCGATTTGGAGGGCCTGATCGGCATTCACCTGCAAACCTTCTCGCGTAAAATGCTTAAACCCTGGAGCATCGACGATCACGCGATAGGTTCCCGGCGGAATCTGCGTGATCGTGTAATGGCCATCCGCTGTAGATTTGGTAGTGAACTTTGCGCTGGTTTCGACTTGCGTTGCTGTGATATCCGCACCCGGAACAGCCGCGCCGGTTTGGTCGAGAACCGATCCCGAAATGGAGCTGCGGAACTGCTGCGCCCAGTTCGCGCCCACTATCAAGCAAAACAGAAGTCCAAAACGCCAGCGCCGCATAGACCACCTTCCTGCAATACAGATAGAGCAAAGCGGCTAGGCGTAACGGAGATCGTGAATAGGCAATATTACCGGAGTTAACGTCGCAAGCGGAACGATTCCGATCGAAGCTAGAGCACTGCGATTGATCGTGCAGCCAGCTTCTCTAGCGTATTCTCCTGCGCGCGGCGGGCCATCTCTTCGATGGGAGTTAGTGCGCGGCGGGCCAATCCGTGGCCAGCGAGCCACGCGATGACGAGCACGGGCGGCAAAACGACAAGCGACGCAAACAGCAACTGCTTGACACGCGCATACAATGGCTCCTCCGTGTGCGCCAGGCGAATCAAGATCCGCCGTCCGTCAAGTACATGTATGCGGCTGACCATTCG
>JAFAQG010000783.1 GCA_019246575.1 Acidobacteriaceae bacterium | reverse complement strand
TCCGAACTCGCGCGCACGTGCCGCTTCACGCTCCCAGGCGACACACAGATCCGCGAGAAAGCCGGTACCCGGGCCGCTATCTTCTGTAAGGACCTCATCCCCGCGGTCGCCATAGTAGCCGATGGCCGATGCGGAGACTAAGACCTGCGGCTTGTGTTTCAGGCCCGCGATGCCCCAAACAAGCTTGCGCGTAGATTCGACACGCGTGCTGTAAATCCGTTTTTTTACATCTGTGTTCCAACGCTGTGACACGGGTTCGCCTGCCAAGTGGATGATCGCGTCAAGCCGGCCTAGGGAATCGAGCGGCGGTTCTTCGGCCATGTCCCAACGATGATAAGCAGCGCGAGAATCGAGCGATGTCGACCGCTTCCGTCCGACATAGTTCACGCTTTGGCCTTGCGAGAGAAGTGTGTGGACCAACTGGCTACCGACGAATCCGGTTGCTCCTGTGATCATGTAATTCATAGGTCGAGTAAGTCACGTTGAGCGCCCGAACTTACTTGTTTAGCCTACTTACACATACGGAAACCACGCCGGATCGATTTCGGGCCGCGGATCGCCTGCCTCTGCAATCCGTTCGAAAAGCCGGCCGCGCAGGTCCTCCGCAACCGTTCGAAACTCCTGGTGGCCGGCGAGGTTCGTATGCTCGAACGGGTCGGCGTAGAGGTCGTACAGCATGTATTCGACGTAGCGATCGCTGCGCTCGGCCGACTTCCAGTTTTTCATTTTGGGGGCGGAGACCGCGTACGTCCACTGGGGAGTGCGCAACAGCCGACCGGTCACGAACTCACGCATGCCGATATAGACCTCGTTACGCCAACCTTCTATGTGCCGGCTGACGAGCGGAAGAAAGCTCCGGCCCTGCATGCTCGAAGGGATCGGAAGGCCCGCGGCTTCGAGCAGTGACGGCGTGAGATCGATCTGACCGACTAGCTCGGGAACCTCAACCGCACGATTAAATTGCGGGCCCGCGACGATGAGCGGAATGTGGATGGAGCTCTCATGAGGGCTGCGCTTGTACTCCGTGTTCCGGGTCTTGAAATGACAACTGTGATCGCTGATGAAAGCGATGATGGTGTTGTCTTCCAGACTCAGCTCCTTCAACGTAGCGACCAGCGTGCCGACCGCGTCATCGATAGCTTTGACACACCCGTAATAATCCGCTAACTGGCTGGGCCAACTGCCCGGAAGGGAACGGAGGTCCTGCGGAACGAAAAAATTGCGGTACTTATCCGCATATTTCTTGGGAGGCTGAAACGCATCCAGATCATTTTGATGGTGTGTTTCGAGATAGGAGACGCAGAGCAGGAATGGCGCCTGTGTTCGTTTTTCGCGCAAGAAGCGGACCGCGCGATTGGTCAAGAAATCGACGCGATAGGTTCCCGAGAACCGGATCGGCTTGCCGTCACCGTCGAACATTTCACCTTCATAGGCGTGCGAGGTGTGCTCGAGGGCGTTTGCGGCTTCCCACAGGTCGCGGAAACCGCCTCTATTTTCGAGGGGAACCGGACCATCGGATTGCCCGGCCGGGGACAAGTGCCACTTTCCGATGTAATTCGCTGTGTAACCGTTTTCGCGCAATAGACTCGCGAGGGTGTTCGCGTTTGGGTTCAGGCCAATGCCGTTGCGCCACACGCCGTGCTTCTCCGGGTAAAGACCCGTAAACATGGTTGCGCGCGCAGGTGCACAGACAGGCTGGTTGGCCATGGCGGAGCGAAACAGTGCGCCTCGCCGGGCGACCAAGTCCAGGTTGGGGGTCAGGTTCATGGGGTTCATCCCCATGCAGCCGAGGTTATCGGCGCGAAACTGATCGGAGATGATGAGTACTATATTTGGCCGGTTCCCCGCCGTTCGCGGGCCTTGCGTTTGCGGTCCTGCCGCTGCCGCAACACCGGAAGTCGCGGCGCCAAGCCAATCACGTCGTGTGAGATCCGCCATTTGGATGCCAGTATCAGAATACTGCGCGTGAGCGTTGTCGGCTGGCGCCGCCGGAAGTTAGAACGCTTTATAGACGATTTCCGGTGCGGCGGTGTTTAACACGATGACGGTTGCGGCGGCGATGACTACCAGAGCGGTGTTCCAGACGGTGCGGACGTAGCGGGACAGGAGAACCGGGCTTCTGTTCCATTCGAACGAAAGCAGCCAACTTCGGAGGGTTTCCCAGGCTCCGAGTGCCGCGGTTGCGATGAGCAAAATGAGTATCCACATCGCAGTACTCCCGGCCCAGCCGAGTGCGTTTGCGAGCGCGCCGATCTGGGTCCAGTTGGACCAGAACCAGAGGAGCGTGAAGGTGAACCAGGTGAACGTGACGCCGCGAGCAACAGCAGTGTAAAACGGATCGTTCGCGAGTGCCCGGTATTGCTTGCGGCCCATTTTCTTAGCGATCAACACCTGGTAGAGTTTTACGGCACTGACGCCGCCGCCCTGCAAGACACCGAAGAAGAGAAACTCGGAAGTCTGGCCGTGCCACACGCCGACCAGGAAGAAAGTCACAAAGAATGCAAATACGCCGAGGAAGGGCTCGATGGAAGCGTTCGGATACCGCCGCATCAGCCCAATAAGGAGCGGGTTGTAAACGTAGGTTTTCAGCCAGTTCGATAGGGTGATGTGCCAGCGGCTCCAAAAAATCATAAAGTTGTCGGATGAGAAGGGCCGGTTGAAGTTTTCGGGCAACTCAATCCTGAGGAAACGCGCGATGCCGAGCACCATATCGATGTAGCCGGAAAAATTGCAGTAGAGGTAAAGAGGATACGACGCTGCAACGATTGCGCCGTACAAAACTTTATCGCCGAACTGCAAAGCCGGACTAATGTTCGCCAGCGCTTCTTTCTGCAACATGGCGAGCAGCAGCGACAGCACGTTGACTTTGAAGAAGCCTATGATAATTCGCTCGAACGCTTGTCCCGCGACGATGAGGTTGAGCGGTAACGGGCGCGGTGCAAGGTGCATCTCGGCAAAATCCTGGTACCGCTGAATGGGTCCGGAGACGAGAGTCGTGAAGTTGAGAGTGTAATTCAAGTACGAGACAACGCCGACTCTCTGGGGAATGTTACCGTCGTTCGCGTCGATGATGAGGTGAAGAACGCGGAAGAAGATGTATGAGAGACCGAGCGTCAGATACGGGAAATGCAGCAGTAACGAACCCGGAACGAAGCTGTACTTCTTGAGCCAGACGAAGCTCGCGATGGCAGCGACGAGCAGAGGCATCAACGGAAGCTGTCTGCTCTGAATGAGCCGCAAGCTGACGAAACCGAAGAGCAGAAAGGCGGCGAGAGGGACATAAGAGAGCGGAGCGCGAGAGAAAAACGAGAGGAAAACAAGGCTTGCGATTAACAAGACTGCCTGACGCCACAGGACGGAGCGATGCAGATTGAAGACAAGAACAACCGCGATGGCGAAGCCTATGAATTGGACCGAGGCGCTGCCCATTTCGGATCAGGCTTCTACGAGATCGAAACCAAGTGCGCGGACGGTCATAGGAGCGCTGTCCACTTTCGCGGTGTTGACGTCGAGCTCCCAAAGGGTGGTTCCGTCTGCCATGCGTTCGACCTGCTGAAATCCGAGCTTCGGGTAGTGATCTTCGACCAGCTTATTGCGCTCCGTCGGGCGGTAACACCCAATGAGCTTGCGAATGCCGTGCTTTTGGGCGTGCTCGATGAGCTGGCGCAGGACCATTCGCTCCACGCCTCTACCCAGCACCCGGCAGCTCATAAGCCAGGTGTCGATTTCCCAGGTGCTATTCGAAGTGCGGCGGCAGATAACGACACTGATCATTCCGTTATCGCCGAAGATGTCCGATAGCCGGACTTGTAAGGTGAAGCAGTTGGCATCGCGCTCGATCTCGGCGATTTGGGCCTCGGTGTAACGCCTGGTCGTGAGATTGAACTGATTCGATTTGTTAACAAGCTGGGCGATCCGGGGCCGGCCGGTTGCATCGAACGGCTGAAAAGTGATCTGCATGTTGAGCGATGCGAGGTATTGGTCGACATCGCCGACCTGTTTCTGCAGGTTGACACGGCGAGCATTGTCCTGGTAGAAACCGGCGCGGTTCAGATCTTCCTCGGAGAAGATGGCCGATTCGAAGTAACCCGCTGCGGTCAGCGTTCGAGCGAAAAGCGCGGGGTCGGAGGGCAGCTCCGGGACGGCAACTTCGGGCAGGACCTGTCGGACCAGGCCTCGTTCGGCCGGATTGTCGTCGACCAAGACAAGAGATTCCAGGCCGAGCGACAGTTCGTCCGCAAATGCCTTGATATTTGTCGGCTTGTCGCTCCAATTGGCCTGAAAGACGGCGATATGCTGTTCGCGCAGCAGCATGTCCGGATGGTTACGGAACGGCAGGCGCGCCACGTCGTCGTTGTTTTTCGAGGAGACCGCGAGCACGATGCCGCGGTTGCGAAGATCGAGTGCGAGCTGCTGAAGCGAGAGATGGGCTTCGCCAGTAGGGTCGCCTTGCGCGCATTGAATACCTTCGAGCCCGTCGTCCCCAATGA
>JAFAQG010000686.1 GCA_019246575.1 Acidobacteriaceae bacterium | reverse complement strand
CGTCCGGTTAACTTCAGTGGCAACGCCCAGGCGAACATGACGCCGCCGCTTCCCGTTACGACATATTGGCGGCCATCTAATTCATAGGTTATCGGGGAGGTTTGAATTTGGGAACCGGTGCCGGTATGCCATAAGGTCTTGCCGGTTGCGGTCTCGACGGCGAGGAAATTCCCGTGGGCGTCGCCAGTAAACGTCACCCCGGAATCCGTCGTGAGCACTCCTGCGCCGGAGCCGCCGGGTCCCAGTTCGTGGGTCCATCGAATTTTGCCGGTCTGGTAATCGATAGCCTCGAGGATGCCTTTGCCCCATACGCCGTAGTCGGCTCCGGCCCAGCCGACCGTGCCATCGGCGGGTTTTGCGAAGTAAATCGAATAGCTGTGATGAGCGTCGACGATGAACAGCCCGGTCTTCGGATCGAAGCTGGGCGAGCGGTAATTGGTCATGCCGCCTTCATCGGGCGCGATAATGCGGCCGTCGGGCGAGGGCTCCTTCTTCGGGTTCGGGATGGGGCGGCCCTGGTCGTCGATGCCGAGCGCCCAGTTTACGGGACCGAACGGCACAGTGAGCAGGCTTTTGCCGTTCGTTCGATCCAAGACAAAGAAGTAGCCATTGCGGGAGGTTTGCATGAGCATCTTGCGCGGCTGCCCCTTGAAGTCGGCATCGACGAGTACCGGAGTCTCGACGGCATCCCAGTCGTGTGTATCGTGCGGCGAAGGTTGGAAGGCCCAGACGAGCTTTCCGTTCTCGGGATTGAGCGCAACGATGCTGCAGGTGTAGAGATCGTCGCCTGGGCGAGTGGACCCTGTCAGGACAGGAGTCGGGTTGCCGGTGCCCCAGAACACGAGATTGAGAGTTGGATCGTAGGTTCCGGTCATCCACGTCATGCCTCCGGTGGGCGAATTTGGAGTACCCGTGGGCGGCGTGCTGTCCCACTCCCATTGCGTGTGGCCAGTCTCGGGATCGATTGATCTAAGATAGCCACGTAAGTTATCGAAGTCCCCCGAAACGCCGACAAGCACATGATTGCCGACGATAAGCGGCGACATGGTTGTCCAATAACCTTTTTTGTAATCCGCAACCACGACATTCCACCGCACTTTCCCGTTCTTTGCATCGAGAGAAACCAAGTGAGCATCGGGCGTCATGAAGAAAAGCCAGTCGCGGTACATGGAGACGCCACGATGGCCGATATGCGAACCTCTGTTGGGCGGGTAAGTGTAATGCCAGACCTGATGTCCGGAGCGTGCATCAACGGCCCAAATGTTATCCGGCAGAGTAAAGTAAATGACGCCATCTACAACTATGGGCGAGGACTTCAGTTGCGCGCTCGAGCCGGTTTGGAATGCCCAGGCGAGACCAAGCTGATCGACATTTTGCGGTGTTATTTGAGTAAGTGTGCTATGACGCCGTCCGGAGTAATCGCCGTGATAGCCGGGCCAGGTATCGGGAGGCGGATTCAGCAGAGTATCCGAACTTACTCCCTGCGCAATGAGGTATCCCGAAATCAGGTGCAGTACCGCGGATGCAACGGTAATCCGCGCGGCTTTCTTAGATAAATTCATAAGTGAGTAATTACCGTAAGGTCTGAAGATAAGCCATTAAGTTGTGGACATCGTCGTCCGTGTATTTCTCAAGTAAGTTGAGATGAGCTTCGGCCGGCGCGTCGATTGCGAATTTCACCTGCTCCGCGGGCCAGGAGCGATATTGGCCTGAGGAGTCAACCAGTCCCACCGTGAATTCATCACGATAAGCGAGTCTGCCGGTAAGCGTTTGGCCAGAGGGCAGAGTCACGGTAATGTTCGCGGCGGCCTCGCGCGGGTAGAGCATGTGTTCTTCGAGTTGGAGCGGCGGATACCGGCGTGCGATGCCGGCGAGATCGCCTGTAGGCGAGTGGCACCCGGAACAACCTCCGGCTCCATTGAAGTATTTTTTTCCTGCGTCTGGGTTTCCGGTTTGAAGATCGGCGGCGTCGACTTTACGGCGACCACCTTGCCGTGCGCCGGTTTTGGTTTTCTGATCGTGGATGAAGGCAGTCAAGGCCGCGACATCTTTGGGCGAGATATTGAAGCGGGGCATGCCCTTTTCAGGGCGGCCGTTCAATACGACGGGCCCGATTTTGTCTCCGCCGACGTCATCGGTCACGAGCTTGGAAGCCGTGAGATCGGGACCCGTTTCGCCTCCCGTGGCATCGCGGCCGTGACAGAACGCACACTGCTCCTGAAACAGAGTTTGTCCAGCTTCGACGAGAGCGTGCGATGTGGATTGCGGGGCGGGTGTCGGGCTCTGGCCAGCCGCGGGATTTTGAGCGGTGGCGGAGTGCGTGAGTGCAAGTAGCGACAGGAGTAGCAGGACATAAGTTTGCGGTCTCATTCGTTTTCAACTACCTCGATAGCATTGACTTCGGCATAGTTCTTTACCGGGACAAAATCGAGCAGCAGCATGCCTTGGGCGTTCGGTTCGAGGTTGTTGAACACCTTTGTAACACCGCGGTTCGGGCCGCCGGCATCCTCAACGATCTGGAAATTTCGCAGCAGCGTTACGCCGTTGGCAAAGACATTGAAAATGCGGCTGCCGCGCAGGGGTAAACCGGATTCTGCCGTGCCGAACCATTGTTCCGCGAAATGGAGACTTAAGCGATATTTGCCGGGAGCAAGCGGAATGTGATAGGAAAAGTTGCCATAGCGCTCGCCCCGGTACAGAGCCTTCTCTGGAGGACTAATAACGAAATTTTGACGAAAGACCGGGGTACCGCCGCAGAAATATCCGTCCGCGGCCCACGCGTGTCCTTGTGAATCTGTCAACGCGTTGGCTTGCGCGACGATTCGAACGGGGCGTATCCGTCCAGGAGGACTTGGCAGAATCTCGATAGCGTTTAAAAAAGCGGGTGCGTTGGCGGGATCGAAACTCAAATGCAATTTGCCGTCAGACGCCGGAGCAATGTCCTTAAATACCCGTTCATGCATGCGATTGGGAGCGCCCGCCTCGGCGAGCGGGTCCAGTTCCCTCAATCTGAGCAAGCCATTGATCGAGACCTGAAACATCCGCGTGCCTTCGCCGCCGCCGCCGAGGTTGCCGCGCCCGTACTCGGTCTCTGCAAAATAGAGGTGCAGTTCGTAATTTCCCGGCTGCAGGGGTATATCGTAGCGGAACTGGCCTGAGCGCTGCGCTTTCAAAAGGTGCGGGTGAGCCTCGGCTTCGATGAAATGCTCCGGCGGGATGGCCTTTGAAATGCCGCCTGCATAGTAAGCGTCGGGGGTCCAGGAATGTCCCTCGTCGTCAGTCACCGGGCCGCCGTGATAGCCGGTGAGGACGCGAACCTCCTGCGGAATTGGAGCCGTCGTACTCCCGACCCAAGTCTCTGAGGCGGACGCGGAAGAGCTATGCGTTCTGGGTGCGACACGGACCCAGGCGACCGGGACCACAATGACCCCTGCTAACACGGCCGCGCCGACGATGTAGCGGAAGCGAGGTCGCGAAAAACGAGCTTCGGCGGATGGGGTCTCTCGCACGTTGGTCATTTTGACGGGTGCGGGATCGCGATGACCGGCGGCAGGCGCGCTGTTTGCTTCAACGG
>JAFAQG010000314.1 GCA_019246575.1 Acidobacteriaceae bacterium | reverse complement strand
AATGCGACGACTTCGCCCAATTTGCATCCCGATTTTTTTATAAGAGTTTTGCGCGGCATTTTGGAGCAGCTGTGGGTCTCGATAGCGGCGCTCTCCGGGAAGCGATTCAAGCCGCAGCCGAAGCAATGCCGGAACCGCTGATTCCGGGTCAAGTTGGTGCGCCGTCCCCGCCCGAGGTCGCGGGGTTGCGGCCCGAGCGCACGCGGATCTCGGGATGGGTGCTTTCGGTCGTGTTGCTCGGAAGTATGCTTGCCGGCTGCTCGACCCTGTACGGGATGTGGCAAAAGTCGAGGTCGTCGAGTGAACACTCGTTTCTGCTATCGCTCCTGAGGCCCACAGGCGGTCAACACGCCGAAAGTAACTGAAACCGGGCGTGCGCGCCACACTCGCGCGTCTTTACAGTTAGCCGCGCATTGACGGTCTGGCGGGCTCTTCTCGGTCCAGGCGCTCGCGCATTCTGGTTGCGCGCTCGAGCCGGCGCTTCTGGCGCTCCATCATGATGAGTTCGTGTCTGCGGCGCAGCTTGATGCTGGTGTCGACCTTGCGCCAGAATTTCCGGAAGTAATTGACGGCCGAAGCGAGCCCGAAGATCACGACCGCCCACATGGCGATCATGCCGTAAGGTTCGGCGGCCGGCCACCGTATGGAGAGCATCACCAGAGAAACGCCCGCGACCTGCATCATCATCTTCGTTTTTCCGAGCTCGCCGGCTTTGATGGTGTAGCCTTCGGCAGCTGCGATACTGCGTAGGCCGGATACTGCGAATTCGCGGCTGATGATCAGAATGGCCATCCATCCCGGCAGCAACCGGATCTCGACAAGCGAAATCAACGCGGCGGAAATCAGAAGTTTATCCGCGATGGGATCGAGCAACGTCCCGACGGTGGTGACCTGCTTCCAGCGCCGAGCCAGATAGCCGTCTAAGAGGTCTGTGAGCGCCGCGGCCAGGAACACAAGCAGCGCAAAAAAATCGTTTGCGACCAGAACATGACTGCCCCACTCGATGCGCAGATTGTGCTGCACCAGCGCCGCGACCAGCAGCGGCACCAGGAAGATGCGCACCAATGTCAGCAAGTTGGGTAAATTGGTCAATTTTACTCAAATATAGAACAAGGCGCCTTGTCGAACAGGCGATTGTTGGTGACGGTCGCAAGCGCGAGGCTTTTTGCTAATGCAGGAAAATCAGCAACGAAATGCCGATAACCAGGACAGCGACGGGAATCCAGAAGTGATTGTCTGACGCAATCGCTTTCAGCCGCCACGATTCCATTTCAGGAATAGTAGCGCAGGCTCGAGGAGAATCGTTCGATCGTTGCATCAGGAAAGTATTTATGCAGGATCGCTTGCCAGCTCCAGCCCAGGCGCGCGAGTCCGACAGCGCCTTCCTGACATAAGCCCCACCCGTGTCCTCTCCGAGCGGTTCTGTTCCGGCGACAAATTTCGCAGTTCACAGAAGTGTAGCGCTGACCGCGATCGATCACTGCGTCCGTGGTTCCGCCGCACGCGGCAGAGTAGAGCGGGATCAGAGGCCGGCCGTCCTGCGAGAGGACTGTGCCTGCCGTTTGTTCGATCGCGCGTGCCGTCGCGCTGCCCGGTTCGGCTGGGGAGCGTAGGAACTGACAATGAGTGGTGTCGCAAAAGTCTGCCAGTTTGTGGCGCGGTTTTGATGCAATCAAAATAGATCGCGAAACGACGGCTTGCGCGGCCAAAGCGTCAATAGGCGCTGCCCACGTTGCGAGCTCTGCGCCCGCGATAGAACCGGCGGCGATCTCGCATTGCATCGTGATAACGGGCAAGAGCGTCTCGTCTGCGCGCGCCACGTGCAGTCGCCCGTAATAGGAACGGCGCATGACGCCCGGAACTTCGAGCAGAAATGGTGCGCGTCCGCCATCGGGACCGGCGATTGCAATCGGGACGTCGTTCCTGTCGAGAGTGATTCGTTGACGCTGTTCGATGACCCGTCGCCCCCATGCCGTCGCGCAGTGCAATCGTGCGGATCCGATCGGGCTCACGCTGAGCACCGTGGGTCTAAGAAGGGTGAATACGGAGAACGAGCGCTCAGGTTCGCCGGACAGCAGCGCGCCAGCTACCGGAAACAGTAGCGAAGCGTTCAGGAAATCGCGGCGCGTAGGCACGGCATTATCCGGTTTGCGCGATCAGAGATTTCAACCCGCAGGCGGCGCTCGCGCCGGTCGTGTTGTGTTTCATCGTGAGCATCACACGTCTCGGCTGAGCGACTGGATAGATCGCAAGCGCATAGCCGTCGCCAGAAGCAGGCGGCGTGTGG
>JAFAQG010000629.1 GCA_019246575.1 Acidobacteriaceae bacterium | reverse complement strand
GGACGCGATGTTTGGCCGCTTCCGATACCTCGCCGGCCACGTCAGGTCCCTTGTAGAGCAGCAGGCGTGTTCCGTTCCTGAGCGCGGTCGCGAACAGCTCGATGACACGCGCCATGGGTGCAACGGCACGGGCAACGACAACGTCGGGCGAATGCGTGGCGGCGAGATTTTCGGCGCGATCGGCGAAGACTTGTACGTTCGGAAGCTCGAGAGCTTCGACGGCGGAATCGACGAATCGCGCCTTTTTTTGGATCGATTCAGCCAAACTGAAGCGAACCTGCGGCAGGACAATGGCAAGCGGAATCCCGGGGTATCCGGCCCCGGTGCCCGCATCGAGCACGCGACGGGCAGTTTGGAAGTGCTGCCAGGGTGCGACGGAATCGTACACGTGTTTCATGGCAGCCTCGTGTGGATTCGTGATCCGAGTCAGATTCATGTATTCGTTTGCGGCGGCGATGAGCTCGAGGTGCCGGCTCGCTTTTCGAATCAGGACATCGCGACGGGGGATCGTGGACGGTAAGACGCGGCCCAGTTCCTCCTCGAACTGCACAATCCATGATGGCATCCACTGGTACGCGAAGATGAAATGAATGTTGACGGCGGGAATTGTTGGTCTGCCAAACGTAGGTAAAAGCACGCTGTTCAATGCAGTGACGCAAACGCGAAAAGCGATGGCCGCGAATTACCGATTTTGCACGATCGAGCCGAATACGGGAGTGGTTACGGTACCAGACGAACGGTTGGATGTGCTGGCCAAGATGAGCAACTCGCAGAAGATCGTTCCGGCGGTTTTCGAATTTGTAGACATTGCGGGTTTGGTGAAAGGCGCGAGCAAGGGAGAAGGACTCGGGAACCAATTCCTCGGGCACATTCGCGAGGTGGATGCCATTGTTCAGGTGGTGCGCTGTTTCGAAAACTCGAACATCGAGCACGTGATGGACAGCGTCGACCCGGTCCGGGACATCGAAATCATTAACACGGAGCTAGTGTTGGCGGACATGGAATCAGTCGAGAAGCGGAAGGTGAAGCAACAGAAAGCCGCAAAAAGCGGAGATAAGAAGGCTATTGCAGAACTGGAGCTGCTCGAGAAGCTGGAGCAGCATCTGAATGCGGGAAAAACGGTTGTGACGCTCGACTTCACGCCCGAGGAAAAGGCTAGCGTGAAAGGATTTTTTCTTCTGACGGCGAAGCCGACGCTTTTTGCGTGCAATGTGGCAGAAGAGGACCTGGCGCAGGCGGATGAGAATCAGTTCGTTCAGCAAGTGCGCGCGTACGTAAAAGAGCACCACGATACGGGCGCGGTAGTGGTATCGGCCGAGATTGAATCCGAGCTGGCGATGCTTGCGCCCGAGGACCGGCAGGAGTATCTGGCCAGCCTGGGAGTGACGGACACCGGGGCGGGCAACCTCATTCGGGAAGCTTACGAATTGCTGGGGCTGCGTACCTTTCTGACCACCGGAGAAAAGGAGACGCGCGCCTGGACGATTCACGCGGGCGACAAAGCTCCACAAGCAGCGGGAGTAATTCACTCCGATTTTGAGAAGAGCTTTATCTCCGCAGAATGTGTTTCTTACAACGACCTAGTGGAGGCGGGGTCGTTTGCACGCGCGCGCGAGTTAGGCAAGCTCCGCACCGAAGGCAAGGATTATATCGTCCAGGATGGCGATGTGATCGAGTTCAAGACTTACGTGTAGAGCCTCGTGCTCTGGCGGCCTTGCGTAAGCCGGTAACTTCGCCCGGCGTCAATTCACGCCAATGGCCAATGGTCAATCCTTCGAGCGTCAATGGGCCGAGGCGCGTGCGAACAAGCTTCAGCACCTTGCTTCCGATCGCTTCCAGCATGCGGCGGATCTGCCGGTTACGGCCCTCCGTGATAGTGATTTCGAGAAACGTGTACTTACCTGAATCCCGCTGACGATGTACGATGGCGGGACGAGTAGGGCCGTCGCTCAATTCGACTCCGCGGGCGAGTTGCGCGAGCTGATCGTCGGACAACGGCCCAGACGCTTTGACCAGGTAGGTCTTCGCGAGTTCGTGTTCGGGATTTGTCATCGCCTCGGCAAGCGCATTGTCGTTCGTCAGCAATAGCAACCCGGAGGTATCGAGATCCAAACGCCCGACTGTGCCGACAAACTGATCGACATCGGAGATGAGATCGTAAACCGTTGGTCTTCCCCGCGGATCGCGGTAGCTGGTTATATAGCCTTTCGGCTTGTATAGCAGAATGTAACGCAGCTGGGCGGATTGTAGCGGTTTATCGTCAAACGTGACTTTATCCCGATCTAAGTCGACCCAGTGATCGGGTGTCTGCACGAGCCTGCCGTTGACTTTTACGCGGCCAGTACCGATCCAGCTGCGTGCTTCGGTACGCGAGCCGAGACCGGCTTTCGAGAGTACGCGGTCGAGGGTCTTCAATCTCCGCTGGGGTAACTCTTGTCGCGGCTGTTTCACTCGGTGTCTTGCTTGAATAGGTCGGGACGGCGCACGTCTTCGCCTTTAAAGAAAACGTTTGCGATGCGTTCCGTTGCAGTAATGTCCTGAACGGGGTCACCATCGAGCAGAATGAGCGTCGCGTCGTACCCCTTCCGGATCAAACCGATCCGTTGGTCCGCCCTTAGGTATTTCGCCGCGTTAGAGGTGGCTGCACGCAGCGTCACCGCCGGTGGGATGCCGGCCTTCACCCAAAGCTCAAGCTCATGTTGCACAGTCGGACCATGCACAACGAGCATATTGCCCGCGTCCGATCCTGCGATGAGCGGCACGCCCGCATTGCAGGCGGCGAGCAGATTCCGATTCCCGCGCTCAAGTAAGGCAGTTGTGTGACCGGATTTTGCGGTCGGTTTTCGTTGCTGCAGCACCGAACGCGTATCGGAGAGAAGGTCAGCGGGGCCGACACGCTGCAGAAGGGGGCGATCCAGCAATTCAGCGCCTGCGCCAATCGCTTCCAATACGCTCAGTGTCGGGTCATATGCAATCCGTTTCTCCTTCATAGCAGCAAACGTGGAAGCGGCAACGAGGTCCACCATGGATCCGTGTTCGATTGTGTTCGTATCGGCATCGACGGCCTCGTTCACGTCGGCGGCGCTTCCGGTGTGGGTTGCTGTCGGTAAGGAGTTTTTGATTGCCTCGGCAACGATGGCGCGATAGATTTTCGTGTCCAGGAGATTGAATAGCTGCCACTGAGCGCTGCCGGATTCCAGGACTGCTTTGATGCCGTCGACACCGGCCTGCTTGAGCGCATCGACCTGCTGCCGCGCTTCGGCCGGGTCCTTTGGCAAGCGAACAAACTGTTCCTGAGCGGTTTTTCGCATCTGTTCCGGAAACATCTGCAGAAGTTCGGTGGGATGACCGCCGGGCGCGGTAAACAATGGCCCATAGCTGAAGAGTTCGGCGCCCAGGTATTCGCCGGACTTGATTTCCTGGCGTAATTTCAGCGTGTTTTCCAGCAAATCGCCTGTGCTTCGAACCGCAGTAATGCCGCAATACAGATATGCAGCCAGACGACGCTCTTCCGCGTGCGGGTGCATGTATTTCGAATAATCGCGGTAAATGCCGCCGGGCGCACCGATATGAACGTGCATATCGATCAGACCCGGCATGAGTGTTCTTCCCGCTTCATCCCACACTTCTGCATGAAGTGGCTGAGTGTTTCCGACTGGATTGCTGAACACCTCGGAGATTTTGCCGTTGCGGATCAGAACTGCTCCGTTCGGGATGACTGTTCCATCTCCGGTGAAAATACGCACATTCTGGAACAGAATGGACCGGCTGCGCTCCGCTTCACGCGCCAGGAGTTTTTGCTTCTGGATGTTCTGTTTCGTGGAAGCCTGATAAATGCCGAGAATGAAGAAGGGCGACAAGACCGCCAGGACCCAAAGCTTGCCGCTTGGGGCGATCTTTTCTTCTTTCTCCCAACGGAATATCTTTACACTGACAAACACGGAGACGATGGTGGTAAGCACGAGCGCGAACACCGCAGAGGCATTGGCGAATATCGTTTCGCCGCCGATCGTGATGGATTGGATGCCTTGAAACAAATAAGTGGCAGGCATGAATTGGGAGATAGTCCGAATCCAAGACGGCATAATCGAGACCGGGAACGTGCTTAGGAACAGCATCGGCAAATACAGTAGGTTCGTGAGAATCTGTCCTTCGGGCGCGGAATTCACCACCGACGCGATGATCATGCCGAGCGAACGGAACGCGATGATTCCAAAGCATACAAACAGGACAAGAGATCCCAAATTCGCAGGTAAAGGCGCATGATAAATGGTCCGGCCAAAAAACAGAAACAGAAATACTGTAGGAAGAAAGCTTGCCAGACCTGAGACTAAGGTGGCCACGATAATAGGGCTCGCATTGATGGGCGCGACTTTGAACCGCCTGAGAACGTTGGCTTCCCGGTCCTGAATGGTGCGCAGGCCTGCGCCAAAAAACCCATTGCTCAGAACGCCGATAATGATGACGGTCGCAATCACACCAGACATCACTGCGGGGTTCTTGCCGGCACCGAAAGCCTGAGCAAAGGTAAAGAAAAACATCAGGGGAAACAGGTAATTAAAAAACAGAACGGCACGATCCCGAGCCATCAACCGCAAGGTGCTTTTGATTTGGGCGAGATAGGGTCGCACTTAATCTCTGAGCTTCTTTCCCGTGAGCTCGATGAAAACGTCTTCGAGCGTTGGCCGCTTCAAGTGAATGTCGGTGAGCCGCAAGTGCTCACAGTCAATCCATTTCACGAGCTCCACGATTGTGGGAGCCGCCGAACCGGTGTGCATCGAAAGCGTCCGGCCGTTGTCGCGGACGGTGTGCTTGTCGCCCCTCAGACTCTCGGGCAAGCGGTCGAGAGCCATGGGCTCGTTCGTAGTAACCTCCACGACCGTTTGACCGAGGACCCGTTGCTGGATCTCGCGCGGCGTGCCGGACTCAATAATTTTTCCGGCATCCATAATCGCAACACGGTCGCATAGACGCTCGGCTTCTTCTATGTAATGGGTCGTAATCAGGATGGAACGGCGACTCTCCTTCAATTCCTGAATGACACCGTGAATTTCCAGACGGACCTGCGGGTCGAGGCCTGTGGTCGGCTCGTCGAGAAACAACAGATCGGGATCATTGATGAGCGCGAGAGCTAAAGCGACGCGCTGCTTCAGCCCGCCTGAGAGCGTCTTGTACATTGCATCCCGCTTGTCCCATAGCTGGAGACGGTGAAGAATGCGATTTCGATCAGCGGTATGCGTGTAGAAGGCAGTAAACAGGTCGAGCGCCTCATGGACCTTCATCCTGTCCGGTAGATTTGTGGCCTGCAGGCAAACGCCTATGCGCTCTTTTATCTGCTTCATCTGAACAGCGGGATCGAAACCGAGCACCGATACCGTTCCGCTGGTACGAGGACGCAGCCCTTCGAGGATCTCGACCGCCGTGGTTTTACCCGCGCCATTCGGACCGAGGAGCCCGAAGATTTCGCCGCTGTGAACCTCGAGGTCTATGCCGCGGAGAGCCTCGACATCGCCGTAATTTTTATGAAGATCCTGGACAAAGATCGGCGAATCGGTCACGTTCTTGTCCAGTATGCAAAACCTCGCCTGACTCAGCCGGCATACCGCGCTCACCGCGAACTAGATCTTTATACGTCTCGCGCTTGCGGGCGAGATGGACATGTGCGCCCTGGACCAGTAGTTCACAAGGACGCGGTCGGGAATTGTAGTTTGACGCGAGAACGAAACCGTATGCGCCGGTGGTGCGGATGGCGACCAGATCGCCGGGCGCGAGCGCCGGCAATTCGCGCTCTCTTGCGAAGAAATCCCCGGTTTCGCAAACCGGCCCTACAACGTCTGCCGTGATGTGCTCGGATGTGCGTAGCTGATTCACAGGAACGATTTCGTGGTGGGCCTGGTATAGCGCGGGCCGGATAAGGTCATTCATCGCGGCATCGAGAACAATAAACGTTTTCGCGCCATTCCTTTTCAGGAGCAGGACGCGACTGAGTAATACACCGGCCTCTGCGACGATCGAACGGCCCGGTTCGAGCAGGAGCGTGATATCCAGGTTCTCAATCTTCGCCCGGAGGCGCTGGACAAAAGTCGAAATGGCGACGCCGCGCTCTGTCGACCGATAAGGGACGCCCAGGCCTCCGCCTAAATCGAAATAACGAATCGGCAGCTTCCGTTCCCGGAGTCGATCAACGAGCGCAAGCAATTTCTCGGCGGCTTCAAGCAAGGGATGGATTGAGAGCAGTTGGGAGCCGATGTGGCAGCTGACGCCTTCAACTACAATTCCAGGCAGCTTCGCGGCTGTTTCGTACACCGCGAACGCCTCCGTGA
>JAFAQG010000628.1 GCA_019246575.1 Acidobacteriaceae bacterium | reverse complement strand
TTCCCCGGCACGCAACGTGACACCGCGTTTAACCGGCTGCTCCTCGCTCACGACCTCGACCGGTTCTACCATTCGTATACCTTCGATGTACGGCCCGTGTCCGACGATCGCCCGTTCTTCTTCTATACCGTGCAGCCGCGCGATCTGTGGAACTTCTTTTTGCACGCCTCACGCGCGACGGCCGATTATAAGGTCAACAATGCACTCCCGGTGCTTTACGGAGTGGTGGCCATCAGCATTGTCGCGACTATCATTATTTTGTCGTTGCCTCCGATTTTGTTCCGCAATCGCCTGCCTCTCACATCCGGCGGCATACCGGCTTTACTCTTTTTTCTGTTTCTCGGCGCAGGCTACATCTTGATTCAGGTCGCACTGATTCAGAAGTTTGTTCTATTCTTGGGCCATCCTACTCGCGCGCTAACTGTAATCATCTTTTCGATGCTCGTTTCGAGCGGAGTTGGCAGCTTCGTAAGCAAGCGTCTGATTCACTCACAAGCCGTGAATCTCAGCCGCGTGCTCCTGACGATTGTCGCCGGTACAGTTGTTCTCTCATTCGTCGTTACGCCCATCGCTGAAGGTGGAGTCGCTCTGCCGTATCCATTCAAGGTGGTCCTTTCGGTCGCGTTGATCGCTCCGCTTGGCTTTGCAATGGGAATGCCCTTCCCCAGCGGACTTTCCCTACTCGAGAAAATCATGCCGTCCTCAGTCCGCTGGGCATGGGCCATCAATGCCGCCTCGAGCGTACTCGGATCGGCGGCAGCAATATTTTTTGCCATTTACTTCGGTCTGCGAACCACGTTGATTATCGGCGGAGCTTGCTACTTGGCCGCATGGTTGAGCGCCATGAATTCTGCGCTTCGGCGCGAATCTGCGATCGAGTTACCGCGAGCTGAACCTGCCGCCGTTAAGCCTGCATAACTCGTAGCGCCTCGTCGAGTGCTTCGGTAAAGAAGTACTCTCCCCACATCACAGATTCGTCGACGCCCAATCCTTTGTGGATGTGATACACCCCGCCTTTCAGCACGCCTTCCCAATTCGGGTCCGCGCTAGCCAGATACTTGCTGCAGAGCGAACGCAAAATTTGAATCGCCGTCGACCAATAGAAGTGTCCTTTCATAGGATCCGGAATCTGGCGGCACAACCGCAGTAACCCGGACGCAGCAATCGCCCCCGCTGACGTATCCACCAAGGTCCTGTTTTCAGGCGGTGCATTGTAGTCCCACGGCGGAACGCCGTCCGCTGGTGTGTGCGTGATGTAGTAATCGGCACATTGCTCGGCAGTATGCAGAAAGCGCGGATCGCGACTGTATTCGTAGGCTGTACAGAAGCCATAAAGCGACCACGCGAGGCCGCGCGACCAGCACGAATCTCCCCGGAACCCCTGCTGCGTCGACTGCCTCAGAAACTCTCCTGTCTTCAGATCGAAGATCCCCTCGTGTGCCGTCGAACCGTCCCCCCGCACCAGAACTCGTCGAGTGGTGTTGCAATGCCGCACGGCGATGTCGCGCAACCGCTTTTCATTTGTTTCTCGGGCCGCATAGAAGATGATGCCCACGTTCATCATGATGTCGATGAATAAAGAATCCTCCGCTACAAACGATCTCAGGTACTGGCCCGCCTCATTAAATCGAAGTGCGAGCGTTTTTCCGGCCTGCACCACCACTTCTCGCAGTGTGGGATCCCGCGTCACTTGATACCAGCGATGATACGTCGATAAGAAAATGAATCCGAGATCGTGTACCTCAGTGTCGTTCTTCCGCGGCTCTAACGGCTTGCTGTAACGGACCGCCTGCTCCATCCAGAACTTAGATTCCGGTTTATCGGGCCCGAGTTGCCTGTTGAAGATCCACATCATCCCGGGTGAGAAACCGTCGCACCAATGCGTCCAGGCAGCTCCTTCATGCTTCCATTTGCCGGACTCGGTGTACATGGGATAAAAGTCGGGATGGTTCTCGATAAGTCTTCGGACTTGCTTCTGTGCGAAGATCATCGCGTTCTCAAACAACTCTCTGTCGGTTTCGTAGATGAATTGGATCACGCAAGCACCGTTGACAATTATAGGAGTCCCGGCTGAACGGCATCGATAACCAAGTGCTCTGTTAAGATCGGGATTTCATGGCTGCGAAAGTCACAATCGTGAACAACGGACCTATTCGAATCGAGGGCGATTTCACAATCTGCGATTCCGAAGGGAATTGTTACGGACTCGGCGGGCGATCTGTTATCTCGCTATGCCGCTGCGGAATGGCAGAGAACAAACCGTTCTGCGATGGCTCGCACGGGCGCAACGGTTTTATGTCGCAATGTAAGGCGCGCGATTTGGAGCCGCCGAAGCCGAAAGTCGCTCCTGCCCCGACAGTGTAGGCCCCGCGGAAGGCCGGTTTGTCACGGTCCCGGCTCTGAATCGCTTGCGAGCACGCGAATATCGCCGAGGTTCCGATAATCTTCCGCGTAGTCAAGTCCGTAGCCCACCACAAATTCGTCCGGTATCTGAAAACCCACGTACTTGACGTGTACGGGCCGGATGCGGCGCTCCGGTTTATCGAGCAGCGTCGCGATTTCCAGCGACTTTGGCCGGCGCTGAGCCAAAACGCGAGTCAAGTAGCTGAGAGTAACCCCGCTATCTATGATGTCTTCCACAATCAAGACATTCTCTCCTTCTATATTCACGTCGAGGTCTCGCGTAACCTTAACTTGACCTGAGCTGGTTTTTTCATTCCCGTAGCTCGAAATGCCCATGAACTCGATCCGTACCGAGTGGCGTTTCATTGCTCTGGCCAGATCCGCAAGGAAAATAAACGAGCCTTTCAGAATTGAGATCAAATAAATCGGGCCGCCCGGGTAGTCCGCTTCAATCTCATCCGCCATCTCGCGGACTCGCTTCTGAATCTGCTCGGATGAAATCAAGACACGGCCTGCCGGACCCGGGGGCATGGTTGCAATCTTATCGTTCGCGGCACTTTCTGCTTGCTTCCAATCGGGCGGGCTGTAGTACTCTAGGCGCAGGGGGACACTTTAGAGACTCTGGCACGGCGCTCTCTCGGTCCGCAACCCGCAAGCCCCCACCCGGTCCCTTCGGACGAGGACCTGTCGAACTGGCTGGTTGCTGCCCGCGCAGCAGAGGCGAAGCAGGCCGCTGACCTTCGGATCCTCGATCTGCGCCAAATCACCTCGTTCACGGATTTCTTCATCATCTGCTCGGTCTCAAATGCCAGGCAGGCGCACGCCGTCTCGGACGAGATCCACAAACGGCTGAAGCAGATCGGCGAGTTGCCGGTGAGCGTGGAAGGATACGAGGCCGCCGAGTGGATTCTCATGGATTACGGCGATTTCATCGTGCACATCTTTTCGGAATCGGCCCGCGCGTACTACGATCTCGAGCGGTTGTGGCGTCACGCGAGACCGGTCGAGCCGCCGTCGCTATGACGTTTTCTGGCACGGGTTGTAGTGCCGGGCGGCCTATTGACAGCTCTGCAGTTCATGACTGAAAATCTATAATCAAGATTAGAGCTTCACACTGCGGTCATTCGCCGAGTTCGCTGTACCAGTAAGATAATGCATCATTTCGGGTCGCTCACAAAGCGTCACTTCGATGTCCTGCATGCGATTGTCCGGAACTACATAGAAACCGGCGAACCTGTTGCCTCGCGCACGATCGCTCGCGGATACCCGATGAGCGCCGCCTCCATCCGCAATATCATGGCGGATCTGCTCGAACAGGGCTACCTGTCTCAGCCGCATACATCCGCTGGGCGCGTTCCGACGGAGCGTGCATACCAGAGCTATGTTAAGACCTTGGCCGCAAGCCGGGTTGTTCAGGCCGAGCTCGACCGGCTGCACGCCGAAATCCAGAAGGCCGATACAGTCGAAGGCCGCATCGAGCGCTCGTCTCGACTCTTAACCGAGATTACGCGGAACTTCGGTATCGCCGCTGCGATTCCGAACGAGAACCAGACCTTAGACCAGGTGGAGCTCGTGTCGCTGCCGGACCGCCGCATTCTGATGATCGTTGTCACGCGCGACCGTCGTGTGCGCAATAAGATCATCACGGTCGACGATCACGTTACCCAGGACGAGCTCACCTCCATCCGGAACTATCTTAATTACAACTTCAGCGGATGGGTGCTTCCGAACATTCATCGGGAGCTCAAGCGTCGATTGGAACTCGAGAGCGCGGCTTACGATGCCATCCTAATTCGTGTCCGCTTCCTTTACGGCAAAGGCCTGCTCGATCTTGGCCTCATGCCGGAAGTGCACTTCGAGGGTGCTGAAAATCTCATTGGCCTTGATCTGCACCTGACAC
>JAFAQG010000610.1 GCA_019246575.1 Acidobacteriaceae bacterium | reverse complement strand
GCGCTATTCAATCAACCTCCAATTCACTGGATGTGGCGGTGCAAGGTCAGGGCTTTCTCATAGACAAGGGGGCGTCGGGCGCGACCCAATACACGCGTGCGGGGGATCTGCAGGTTAATTCGACGGGACAACTCGAGAATTCTGAGGGCGAAGCGATTCAGGGCTGGACGAGCCTGTCTGGGAATGTGACCACGAACGCGCCAATCGGCAACATTGTGATTCCGACGGGCACGCTGGAGCCCGCAACGCCGACGGCGAACATGTCGTTAAACATGAACCTGGACGCTACAGCGCCCGTGTTCCCAAGTGCAACCGTAACGACTGGCGGCAGCGGCTACACATCGGCTCCGACAGTGACAATTAGCGGTGGCGGAGGGAGCGGTGCAACCGCCGTCGCGCAGCTATCGGGCGGAGTCGTAACCGGCATCACCATTACGAATCCCGGCACTGGATACACCAGCGTACCGACGATCAGCTTTTCCGGCGGCGGCGGCGCCGGTGCGAGCGCCACACTTGACCCCAACTATAGTTCGCAACTCCAGGTTTTCGATGCGCTCGGGCAAGCTCACACTCTGACCGTGAATTTCTGGAAACTTTCATCGGCCAGCTCGCCGACCTCTCCTGCCCAATGGACCTGGGCAGCTTCCCTGCCGTCAACGGATGGGACTACGACCAGCGGCGGCGCGTTGTCTTTCGATCAGAAGGGCAACCTTGTAGCTCCGAGCGCAGCTGGTGGGACCGTGCCCATTTCGATCTCGAACCTCACAGACGGCGCCGCGAACATGAACATCAATTTCAACCTGTACGCGAACAATGCCCCGACAGTCACGCAGTATGCTCAGGCGTCTTCGACCTCATCTAACTCACAGGATGGTAGCGCCGCGTCGGAAGTGACTGGCGTGAGTATTGGCAACGGCGGTTCCGTTGTTGCATCACTATCAAACGGCAAGCAGTTGCAGGTTGGTTTGCTGGCAGTCGCTAACTTCGTGAATCCGAGTTCGCTGATTGCAGTCGGTAACAATGATTTCCAGGTGAGTGGTCTCACTTCCCAGGCTGCCGTCGGGAGTGCTGGAACTGGCGGGCGCGGACAAGTCTTCGGCAGTTCGCTCGAGTCGTCTACGGTGGACATTTCGACCGAGTTCACTGAACTGATGACGTACCAGAACAGCTATGTCGCCGATTCTCGTGTCATTACGACTGCGAACAGCATCGAGCAGGAAACGGTTAACCTGATCCACTCGTAACGACTCGTGAACGAAGCGGCGCGATTTAGAACAAATTGAGCTGCGTGTTCCGCGGTCGCGGCTTCTGCCGTGCAACATCGAACACGGACCGGCCATCCAGGCTAGCCGAGATCGCATGCTCATGAGCGAGGATGCCAGTGAAGTCGGCAGCAGGTTTGTAGCGTTGCTCGACTGCGCGCACCAGATGATCCAAATGGCGCAATGCATCGATCTTGTCGGTGTCGCCAAGCTTGGCGGAATCGAGCGAGCGCCGCAGCACAGCTAAACATTCGTCATAGGTCTTGAGCGGCACGGGAAACGGATGCCGGTCCTTGCCGCCCAACGCGAACGAAAACCGCGCCGGGTCGGAAAAACGCATAGGAGTGCCATGCACAATTTCAGCGATCATGGCGAGCGTTTGCAAGGTTCGCGGACCGAGATTCTCAAGCAGCAGTAACGACGCGAAATCGCGCAACTGGCGCTCGTAGCTGACCGCTAACACCGCGCCCAGGCGTTTCAAATCTACATCCCCGCGCCGCACGTCATGATGTCTCGGCATCAGCAGCTTCGGGAGCTCTCGCAAGAGTTTATCCGGCGGCTGGCTAGCGAGATCCAGAAGCGCGCTCTGCGCGGGCTTGGCGCGATGATCTACCAGATTCAGAATCGTCCCTTCGTTCTCTCCGACGATGCCGGTGTGCGGCTCGCAGGTGAAATCTCGGACGGATGACGAGTGCCAGTGATAGCGCCGGGCGAGTCCGGTCGCTTCGTTCAGACCTTGTTGAATCACGGCCCATTCCCCGGAGGAGAGGAGAACAAACGAGTGCAGGTAAATTTGAAACCCATCTGCGATGGCGTTATTGTCGATCTTCGCCGTGAGCCGGCTGGTTTTGACGAGCGTTTCGCCATCAAGACCGCGAGCATCCGCGATGGTCAGTAGCTCGGTCGGAGTCTTGCGCGACTGCTTGCCTCGGCCGCCGCAAATATAAATGCCCAGCTCATGAGCGCGAGGGTTCAGGCCGCGCTTCAGTGCGCCCATCACGGACGTTGTGATGCCGGAAGAGTGCCAGTCCATGCCCATGACACAGCCGAGCGCCTGAAACCAGAACGGGTCGCTAAGGCGCGACAGGAACTCGGCGGCGCCGTAATGGTACACGATGCTTTCGACAATCGCAGTGCCGAGCTTCTGCATGCGCTCCGCGAGCCACGCGGGCACACGCCCACCATGCAGCGGCAGGTCGGCGATGCCGGAACGTTTCACTACTTAAATGTTAGAAAAGCCGAGTTAAAGCGCACGCTCCGCAATTTCCGTCAGTTCTTCCCTGGTAAGCGGAATGGGGTTGCTCTTCGTGCTGCTTGCCGTAGCGACCCTTTCAATCAACGCGGGGATTTGGACGCCCGTCAGCCCGTGATGCCGGAGCGGCGGAATATTCAGCTGCAGTACCAGATCGGAGAGCCAGCGGCTGAGGTCGGCAGCATCGGCCTGTTGGTTGCCGGTTAGAATGCGCGCGGCTTGGGAGTATCGCCGCAAACCCTCGTGCGATGGCGCACGATCATGCAGCGCCTGAACATTAACGAGCACACCCTGCGGCAACACAGCGGCGCAAAGTGCGCCGTGAGGAGCGTTGAGCATCCCGCCGAGCGGAGCGGCGAAGCCATGCACAACACCGAGTCCCGCATTGGCGAGTGCGAGGCCGCTGAGAAGACTCGCGAAGGACATGGATTCTCGCGCACTCCGTTTTGCTCCGTTATTGAATGCCTCCACAAGCGACGCTTTGACGCGCTGCATTCCTTCGACGCAGAACAGATCGGTAAAACGGTTCGCGCGCGATGAAACGTAGGCCTCGATAAGCTGTGTCAGGGCATCGAGCCCGGTGCTTGCGGTAGCGGCGGCCGGCAGATCGAGGGTGAGTTCCGGATCGACAAGCGCTACTTTAGCCAGCATCATGGGACTGCGCAGACTGGCTTTCACCTTGTGCTCCGGCGACCCCAGTACGGCATTTCTGGTCACTTCGGCGCCGGTGCCAGCAGTGGTCGGGACCGCGATGAAAGGAAGCGGCGCGTTCTCGAGTGGCTGGGCTCTCCCAATCACTTCCAAGTAATCCAGCGGTTCGCCGGAGTTTGTTGCCAGGGCTGCGATCGCTTTGGCTGTATCGATAGCGCTTCCGCCGCCAAGGCCGATCAAAAGATCCCGCCGTTGCTCGCGCGCTAATTTGGCTCCACTTCGAACTATGTCAAGCGTGGGCTCGCCTTCGACCGAAAATGTCAGCGCATCGAGCTTCGCTGGCTCCAAGGCGTTCACCGCCGGTGCGGCACGGGCGGTTGTTCGTCCCGTTATGACCAGCGGTCTCCTGCCCAGTTCGGAGGCGATCTTCGGCAGTTCGGAAACTATGCCTACTCCAAATAAAATCCGCCCGACCGTTGCGAAATCGAATCGCATCACCAGCGTTCGTCCCCCGGGAAGATGTTGCGGAATTGTGTGCTGGAGCGCGGCTCCGCCATCATATC